>SKHA01000181.1 GCA_007117185.1 Spirochaeta sp.
GAACTGCCAATTCCAGGTTCTTCCACCACAACCTCAGGTAAGATTTTTACGTGAGGCATGCTCATCCTATGGTAAGATTTTTAGATGAGGCATTACGGAAGGCGGCAGCGGCGGGAATCCCCCCGTTACCGGCGGGTCTACCAGGAGATCAGGTGACCGCCCCAGGAGAGCCCCGCCCCGAACCCCACCGTCAGGATGCGCATTCCCCGCTTCAGGATCTCTTTTTCCACCATCTCGTTCAGGGCGATGGGGATCGACGCCGCCGAGGTGTTGGCGTACTCGCTTATGTTCCGGTAAAACCGCTCTACATCCCAGCCGTTGCGCTTCGCCACCGCTTCGATGATGCGTATGTTGGCCTGGTGAGGAACCACCCAGTCCAGCATCTGGAAGCGAAGTCCCTGCCGGTCAAGCAACTCGCTGATCACCTGACCGACAATGGCAACGGCGAAGTTGTAGACCTTGCGGCCGTCCATCTTCAGTTTAAGGTCAGACTCCCGGGTCTGGCCCGGAACATAGGGGTTCCGGGTGCCACCATGGGAGCGATACAGCGCTTCGGCGCCGGCGCCGCGACTTCCGAGAATAGCCGGCAGAATCTCGCCGGGGTCATCAGGATTGTCACTGGCGGAGACGATTACTGCACCTGCGCCGTCGCCGAAGAGCACACAGCTGCTGCGGTCGGTCCAATCGACGATTCGGCTGTATACTTCCGTTCCCACCACCAGAACGTGCCGGGCCGCCCCGGCGACCACGTAGGTTCGCGCTGTTTCCAGGGCATAGATGAACCCGCTGCACGCAGCAACAACGTCCATTGCGCCTGCTGCGGGCACCTCAAGTTTGTGCTGCAGCACCGACGCAGTCGATGGCAGACCGGGATAGTCCGGGGTACTGGTTGCCACCAGGATCAGATCGATGTCCTCGGGATTGAGTCCCGCCCGCTCCAGCGCCTGCCTGCTCGCTGGTAGCGCCAGGTCGCTGGCGGCCTGATCGTCCTCGGCGATGTGGCGATTTCTGATCCCGGTATGCGACGAAATCCATTCATCCGAGGTGTCCACGATCCGGCTCAGATCCACATTTGTCATCCGCCGGGGCGGAACGTACGCGCCAACAGCGGCGATACGGGCCCTGATCGGGGTGGTTGCGGTAGTATTCACCCTGCTAACGTAACAGAATGTTCCGACGGCGCCAAGAACAACGGTGCATTTTATCGGTCCGCGACCGACTATCTTGTAAGATGAATCATCGCTGTGATAGGTTAAGCACATGAAGATCGTATTTCTATTTCCGGGACAAGGGGCACAGTTTGTCGGTATGGGTCGGGACCTTTACGACTACAGCGCCGAAGTGCGGCGAATGTTTGAGGAAGGATCAGACGCGGGCAAGCTGGATCTGGCAGCGTTACTGTTCAGCGGAACGGAGGAACACCTCCGGCAGACTGATAATACCCAGATCGCCATAACCCTGGTCAACCTTGCTGCCCGGCAGGTCCTCTCAGAGTTCGGGATCACCAGTTCCGTATCTGCCGGATTCAGTCTGGGTGAGTACGCGGCGCTGGTCGACGCGGGTGTCCTCTCCCGGGAGGACGCGATGACCCTGGTCCTGCAACGCGGCCAGATCATGGAGCGGGCCAGTCGCCACCTTGACGACGATACCGGCCACGCCGGAATGATGGCGGTTATGGGCAAAGACCTCCCTGAGGTGAACGAGCTCATCCGTGGTGCCGGCATCGAAAACGTGTATCCCTCGCTGTACAACAGCCCGGTACAGACGGTGGTGGGTGGCACCGCCGGCGCCCTGGTCACCGCGGCAGAGGCGTTCAAGGCGGCAGGAGTCCGCAAGACGATCCCCCTGAAGGTGTCCGGCCCCTTTCACACCCCGCTGATGGAGGAGGCCAGGAGAGACTTCGAGAAGGTAGTCCAGCGGGTCTCCTTTCTGGCGCCGCAGAAGCCGGTATTCTCCAACGTGACGGGACTTCCCCTCGCCGATGGAGCGGAGGCCCAGCAGCGCTGCCTTGACCAGCTGGTGCAGACGGTACTCTGGACGACGGAGGAACGGAACATACTGCAGGATGGCGCGGACATCGTCCTCGAAGTCGGTCCGGGGAAGGTCCTTCAGGGGCTGTGGGCGGCCATCGGCAAGAGTGATGAAACCTGGCCTTCTGATCGTTGTCGCACCGCGGGAACGCTGGAGGAGATTGAAGCAATAGCTCGTGAGCTGGAGGGAGAGGAACAAAATGCTGGTTGAAGGAAAGGTTGCCGTCGTAACTGGCGGATCCCGTGGTATCGGCCGTCAGATCGTGGAGACATTTCTCCGTCACGGCGCCATTGTGCACTATATGTCCCGCAACGCCGGAGACTCCATGGAGTACTTCCGCACTGCCGTTCCCGAAGGTGACGTGACCTTTCACGCCCTGGACGTGGCGGATGAGGGGGCCGTTAACGCGGTCTTTGAGCAGATCATGACCGCCCGGGGGCGGATTGACGTTCTGATCAACAACGCCGGGATAACCCGGGACGGCCTTATGATGCGCATGAGCCTGGAAGACTGGCAGGCGGTCCTGAATATCAACCTCACCGGTGCGTTTCTCTGCAGCCGCGCAGTGGCCCGACAGATGATCAAGAACCGCGGCGGGTCGATCATCAACATCACCTCGGTGGTGGGCAAGATCGGCAACGGCGGGCAGGCGAATTACGCCTCCAGCAAGGCCGGTCTCATCGGCCTGACCAAGAGCATGGCCCGGGAGGTGGGCAGTCGCGGCGTCCGGGTGAACGCCATCGCTCCCGGCTTCATCGAGACGGAGATGACTGATACACTCAACGCCCAGCAGCGGGACGCCCTGGTCAGCCAGATTCCCATGGGCCGGATTGGAAGTGCCGGAGAGGTCGCCTCGGTGTGCCTCTTCCTCGCTTCGGAAATGGCATCCTACATCACCGGCGAGATCATGACCGTCGGTGGTGGGCTGGCGATGTAACTGCAGCAGGAACTACTGGAGGTACCTATGAAACGAGTCGTCATAACCGGCATGGGGACGGTAAACCCGATCGGCAACTCCCTGGGAGAATACTGGCAGTCCCTCCGCGAGGGGCGCAGCGGCGCCGGGCCCATTACCCGATTCGACGCTTCGGCGTTCGCCACCACCTACGCCGCCGAGGTCAAGGATTTTGACCCGCAGGTGCGGATCGACAAGCGGGAGGCCCGCAAGATGGACCGCTTTGCCCAGTACAGCGTCTACGCCGCCCGTGAGGCCTTCGAGGATGCAGGGTTGCTGGACACAACGGGAGTCTACGACCCTGAACGCCTGGGAGTGATTCTGGGTGTCGGGATCGGCGGGTTTGAGACGATCGAAGATTCTATCGGCATCCTCCTGTCCAAAGGACCGGGGCGGGTCCCTCCGATGACTATTCCCAAGATGATCGCCAATATCGGCCCGGCGCAGGTGGCAATCAACCTGAACGCCCAGGGTCCGGTGTACTCTCTCGCCACCGCCTGCGCCAGCGCCACCGACGCGATCGGTAACGCCATGCGTCACATCCGGGAAGGGATGATCGACGTCGCCGTCGCCGGCGGCGTAGAGGCCCCCATAACCCAGCTGGGTATTTCCGGATTCAACGTGATTCAGGCGCTGAGCACCCGCTGGGCGGCGGACCCCACCAAAGCCTCCCGGCCCTTCGACAAAGACCGCGATGGCTTTCTCATGGGTGAGGGTGCGGGAATCCTGATCCTGGAAAGCCTTGACCACGCTCTGGCCCGGGGAGCACGGATCTACGCCGAGGTGGCGGGTAACGCCATGACCGACGACGCCAACCACCTTACCGCGCCGCACCCCGAGGGTACCGGCGCCGCCCGGGCGATCACCCTTGCTCTGAAAGACGCCGGCCTCAAGCCGGAGGACATCGACTACGTGAACGCCCACGGTACCTCAACCCCGATCAACGACCCGGTAGAGACGATGGCGATAAAGAAAGCCTTCGGAGAGCACGCCTACAAGGTAGCGGTGTCCTCGACCAAGTCGATGACCGGTCACTGTGTTGGTGCCGCCGGTGGTGTTGAGGCGATAGCCGCGGCAATGGCGATCTACGAAGGGTTCATCCCGCCGACGATCAACCTGGACGAACCTGGTGAGGGGTGCGATCTTGACTACGTACCCAATACGGGGCGTGCCGTGCCGGTGCGGGCGGCGATCAGCAACTCTCTGGGGTTTGGCGGACACAACGGTGTTGTGGTTCTGCGAAGCTGGACCGGCGCCTGATATCCTGATGGGTTGTCCGGTGTCCCTGGGGGACACCGCATCGATGGCAATCACCACAGCGATGAGCCAAAAAAAGGCGCCTCCCCGGGAGGCGCCTTCTTTGCTTTCAACGTTTCAGCGATCAGTCTTCCTCGACGCTGAACTCGTCTTTCTCAGCTCCGCAGACCGGGCACACCCAGTCTTCCGGAAGGTCCTCGAAAGATGTTCCCGCAGGGATGTCCGAGTCGGGATCGCCCTCTGCCGGGTCGTAGATGTAGCCGCACATGTCGCATACATACTTCTTCATGGTGTCCTCTCCTCAGGGCCACTGAACGTCGGTCAGCAGCGTCATTTTGGTTTTGCTTCGCTCGTCCCCCGGGTTTAACGCCAGGGCGCGCTGAAAACATTGTATCGCTTCGGTGTTTTTATGCAACCCATAATACACCGTTCCGAGCATGTAATGTACCTCCGCGAAGTTCGGAGTGACCTCTGCGAGCTCCTGAAGCAGCGTCAACGCCTCGGAAAACTCCTTGCGCTTGATCTTGAGCTGGGCCAGATAGAAGTTGGCGATCATCGATTCCGGAGAAAGCTGGTGAAATTGGGCAAAGTCGGCGGCGGCGCTCTCGTCCTCACCAAGGAAGAGATGAATCAGACCGACAAAGTAACTGGCCATTGCGTGGGACTGGTCTCCCAGATCGACCACCTGCTGGAACGCCGCCAGCGCTTTCTTGAGCCTGCCCATGCGGTAGTAACAGACGCCCATCTTGTAGTAGGCGTTACCGAAATCCGGGCGGGCGTCGATAGCTTTCTGGTACAGCTGAACTGCCTCGTCCAGTTCACCCCGTGAGTAGGCGATGTTGCCCCGCAGAAGGAGGATGAACGATTCACCGGGGTAGTCCGAGCTGAGCTTCTCAAATGCCGCGGCGGCCTCGTTCCACTGGCCGGACAGATAGAACTCCATCGCCTTCAGATACTGTGAATCCTGCTGGTAATTCTGCACGGGTTGCATCCTTTCGTTAACTGCGCAATATCAAGGAAGCAGTGTACCCCCGCTCCGGCGTCAGATCAAGTATCGGCCGGGGTTCTGTCGGCCCGGGTTCACGGCGCCACCATCAGCAGCGGCGGCTTCTCCTCTGTCATCACGTGCAGGCGGATCTTCCTGGGGTTTCCCATCTTCTCCATCGCCTTCAGGCTGAGCTCCACCGTTCCCAGGCGGCACTCGTTCTTCTGGATCACCCGGCCCCGGATACGCAGGCTGGTACTGCCGTCGATGGTGGCGGGGCTCTCGTTGTACACGATAGCCACATGGCTTTCGGTCATCATCATTCCCAGATCAAACCCGTCGTTGGGGTTGATCACGATCTGATCCTCCGGGAAGGAGAAGTCCGCCAGCACGTTCAGATAGCTTGTTTCCTTGATTTCCATTGTCTGTATCTCCATCGCTCTTTTCAGATCATCTGCCGGGGATCCAGCAGGGCCGCTACTTTTTCTTCGGAGAGTAAACCGCTTTCCAGAACCACCTCGCGAATCTGCCGCTTCTCACGGTACGCCTGGTAGGCCAGCCGGGTGGCCTGGTCGTAGCCGATCTCCACCGCCAGGGGGGTGACCAGCGCCAGAGACCATTCGATCCAGAACTGCATCCGTTCCGGATCCGCTTCAAGGCCGTCGATGGCTCGCTCTGCCAGGGCGTTGCACGTCTCGGTGAGCAGATCAAGAGAGGTCAGTGTTTCGTAGGCGATGAGGGGATTCATCATGTTGAGCTCCAGCGGGCCGTTCTGACCGGCTATGGTCACCGCGACGGTCTTGCCGTTCACAAACGCCGCCACCTGGATCACCATCTCCGGTATGACCGGGTTGACCTTGCCGGGCATGATAGAGCTGCCGGGCTGCAGGCTGGGAAGGACGATTTCCCCAAGGGCACCCCGGGGTCCGCTGGCCAGCAGGCGCAGGTCGTTGGCGATCTTCATCAGGCTGGTGGCCAGGGTGTTGAGGGCTCCCATGAGCTCCACCTGTGCGTCCCGGGAGGCGATCGCCTCAAACTTGTTGGGAGCGCTGCAGAAGGGCAACCCCGTCTCGGCGGCGATTCCCGCCGCAACCTTCTCGGCGAATCCCGGCGCGCAGTTGATTCCCGTTCCCAGGGCGGTTCCTCCCAGGGCCAGCTCCTCCAGATTTGCCCGGGTGGACTCCAGCCGGGTCACCGCTTTTTCGATCTGCACCGCGAACCCGGAAAACTCCTGCCCCAGGGTCATGGGCACGGCGTCCTGCAGGTGGGTGCGCCCCAGCTTTACCAGATCCTGGAACTCGCGCTCCTTGCGGCGCAGCGCCTCTGCGAGGTGGCGCACCGCCTGGAGAAGAGGCTCCAGGCGCATCCGGTTGGCGATATGAATCGCTGTGGGAATGACGTCGTTGGAGGATTGCCCGCGGTTGACGTGATCGTTGGGATGCACCGGCTTCCGGGTTCCCCGGGGCTGACCCAGGATCTCGTTGGCCCGGTTGGCGATCAGCTCGTTGGTGTTCATGTTCCAGCTGGTGCCGCTTCCGGTCTGAAAGACATCGATAGGGAAATGGTCGTTCCAGCGCCCCTGGACGATCTCGTCTGCTGCGGTGACCATCGCTTCGGAAAGGTCCTTGTCCACTGTGCCCAGTTCGGCGTTGACCCTGGCGGCGTGCTTTTTTATCAGCCCAAGGGCCACGATCATCGCCGGCGGAATGCGTAGCGGGGAGACGTTGAAGTTCTGTACCGCCCGTTGGGTTTGGGCGCCCCAGTACGCCCAGTCGGGGATCTCCACTTCGCCCATGGAGTCTGATTCCCGCCGTATCGCTTCCTGCATTGCTTTGCTCCTGAATAAGAAATTGTCCACCGCCGCTTTCCACAGCGCCGTCGGTACCCATATATTACTACAAACTGAATGGAGAAATGAATGGCACACGTTGGAATCCTGGGCGCCGGAAACGTCGGCGCCAACACCGCCTTTTTTGTGGCGGAGCGCAATATTGGCGATGTCCTGCTTCATGACATCGATGAGGGAGTAGCCATCGGTAAGGCCCTGGACCTTATGGAGGCCGCACCGATTCGGGGCTACCAGTATGGTATTCACCCGGCGGCGTCGCTGGATGATCTGAAAGACACCCGGTGCCTGGTTGTAGCCGCCGGCAGCGGACGTCAGCCGGGGATGCGTCGGGAAGACCTCCTGGTCAAAAACGGCGAGCTCATCGACTCGCTGGCGGATGAGCTGAAGGGATATCAGGGTGTGGTGATCATCGCCACCGAGCCGGTGGATCTGATGGTCTATCGCTTTCAGCAGCGGTCCGGGCTGGACTGGCACCGCGTCCTCGGCCTCGGCGGGGTGCTCAACAGCACCCGCCTGCGTCACATCATCAGCCGGCGCCTGGGGCTGACAGCCGAGAGCATCAGCGCCACCGTCATCGGCAGGCACTCTGATCAGATGCTACCCCTGCTGGAATACACCCGGGTCAACGGTGTTCCTGCCACGGTCCTGATGGACGAGGAGACCCAGGAAGAGGTGATCCGGGAAACCCGGGTTGCCGGTGACCTTATTGTGGATATGTCCCAACGGGCCAGCAGCTACTATGGACCCTCCGCCGCGGCGACGGACATCATTCAATCGGTAATCTGGAATACTCACCGGATCCTGCCGGTCTCCTTCGTCTGGGAGGGGCACTACGGGATTCGCGACGTTGCCATGAGCTTACCGACGGTGTTGGGCCAGGCCGGAGTGGAGCGGGTTCTCGAGCCGCAGATCACCCAGGAGCAGGTTCGACTGCTGCAGTCCTCGGCGGAAGAAATGATCGCCCTTCGGGCGAAAGGGTGAGGGGAGCAGCAATGAAAAAGGTTTCAGTAATTGGAGCAGGAAACGTCGGCGCCACAGCGGTGTACTACATCGCCGAGAAGAACATCGCCGATATCGTTATGGTTGATGTGGTGCCGGGAATGCCCCAGGGAAAAGCTGCTGACTTCATGCACGCTGCCCCGTCCCGGGATTACCACGTGACCATCGCCGGGTCAAACGATTTCGAGGCTATCTCTGACAGCGACGTGGTGGTGATGACCGCCGGGATGGCCAGAAAGCCCGGGATGGACCGGATGGATCTCTTGAAGATCAACGTGAACATCGCCAAGCAGGCGGCAGACGCCATTGCCCGGTATGCCCCCAACGCGGTGGTGATCGCCGTCAGCAACCCCCTGGATGTGATCGCGATGGTATGTCTCCGGGAGAGCGGGTTCGCCATGAAACGGGTTGTGGGGATGGCAGGAATCCTCGATTCCACCCGCTTTCAGTACTTCATCGCCGAAGCGCTGGGGGTACTGCCCCGGGACGTCAACGCGATGGTCCTGGGCGGCCACGGCGACAGCATGGTGCCCCTGCCGCGATACACCTCTGTGGGGGGATTCGCTCTGACGGAACTGCTGGAGAGCGAAAAGATCGAGAACCTGGTGAACCGCACCCGCACCGGCGGCGCTGAGATCGTGAAGCACCTCAAGACCGGCAGCGCCTACTACGCGCCGGCGGCAAGCACCGCCAAGATGGTGGAGGCGATCGTCAAGGACGAAAAACGCCTGGTCGCGGCCAGCGCGTATCTGCGGGGTGATTACGGTCACCGGGACATCTTTCTTGGCGTCCCGGTACTGCTGGGACAGAATGGTGTAGAGAAGATTTACGAGCTGGAGCTGACCGGTCCCGAGAA
>SKHA01000296.1 GCA_007117185.1 Spirochaeta sp.
GTGCTGGATCAGCTCATCGTACCGCCCCGGCACCGAGACGATAAACTCTGCTTCCGGAAGAATCCGGTCGATTTTCATAAGCGTGCGAAACTGCTGGTGCTCGTGCTCAATCACCGCGCGTTGCAGATTGTCCCGGGTCATCGTCTGGTGCATGGGGATCTCTGTCTCCAGAGTGATCACCTCAGCGTCGATCTCTTTGACTCCCTGGGCGCGGGCCACCGAGACACGGTGATTTCCGTCACGGACAAAATAGAAACCTCCAACTTCGTACAGCTTGATCGGTGGCAGAATCACGTCGCTCAGGTGGGCCATGTCCACCCGTTGCCAGCGGTTGCGGAGGTATTCGTGCCGGGGCAGAAACTGTTTGTTGAAGTCCCGGTAGCGCCCCTCGCTACCCAGGATGCGTTCCAGTGGCACCGCCTGCATACCCCGGTAGGTTTCGCCTCGGGGCCTGAGAAACTCCCGGACTTCCTGCAGCGAGAGCAGCTCGCCCCGGTCCGCGGAAAAGAGGTTGAATACTTCGCCGAAGAAAGCCTGTTTGCGTGCACGATTGAAGTCGTCCCGGGCTTCCGCCTCCAGGAATTGTCTCATTGCTGTGTCTCCAGTTCCAGGACATAGTGATCATAGACATTGATGATCTCCGTCTCAAGAAAGCGGGTCTGTCTGGCTTCGTTTATGTCGTAGAGGTGGATGTGGCCGTGGAGGAGGTACCGGGGACGGAATCGTTTGAGAAACCAGAGGAAAACGGGAAACCCCTGATGGCACGGGTCTTCCCGATCCTGAATGCCCCGGGGCGGAGCATGGGTGAGAAGGATGTCCAGATACCGACCGTGTCGCAGTCGGTTCCACAGCAACCGCGGCAATAGTCTGACGATACGAAAGGACATCTGTCGATTAGTGAACTGGTGTTCGCCGTTGTTGTAAACTTTGCTGCCTCCCAGACCGGCGATCAGGACGCCTTCGATATTGATGACCCGGTCCTCAAGGCAGGTTGACCCGAAGTAATTTCGGGTCTGCGCGGCAATGGAGGTTATCTCCAGAGGGGATCGATGGCTCTTGCGGAACGTGGGCAGCTCCTTGAGGTTATGATTGCCGAAGACGAAGCCGACGGGCCGGTTGAGGCTGGAGGCGAGGAAGCCGAGGTACTCCATGGGCAGGTCCCCGGCGCTCAGAACAATTCGGGCATCGCCGAACCTGCTCTTCACGGAACTGCTGTATACAAGGGGATCGATGTGGTCGGCAACGCACAGGATCTTCACGATGACTTTTTGAGCAGGTTGTGGAGCTTGTCCTTGTTCATCAGCTCCACCGGGCGGGACTCAACAAAGTCCATCGCCATCCTGGAGAAGTTGCTGCTGGCAACCACGACGGCTCCGGTAAGGTTCTGTGTTTTCATCGCCTCGTGGACATTTCGGACAGTGGCCTCATCGATCAGCTCGGCAACCCGGATGAATCGAATGAGGCGAGGTTGCTTTTTGTTGCTGCGCCAGTTTCCACCGCTCTCGACAACGATCATCTCCACGCCGTTCTCCAGATCGGTCATACTCTGGACGGAGTATCCCATTGTGTTGGCTACCCGATCGCAGATGCTGCGAAACTCCGGCTGGTTCACGGTGAGAAAATCCTTGACCAGGTCATCCTGGCGTAGTTCCTGGTATTGACTGAGCTTCTCCGCCACGTCCTGAAACCCCGGTTTGACACTGTACACCGCTTCCCAGTGATCGATGGCCGATTCGATCTTGCGAGTTTTTTCGTAGCATGTTGCCAGGAAATAGTGCGCCCAGAGCAGCTCCTTGCGGTCGTCGCCCTTGTGGGTGGAGATCGCCCGCTCAAGTTCGGAGATCGCCCGGTCAAGCTGGTTCATCTCCATATAGGTGGTGCCGCGCTCAATGAGTGACCGAGTCTTGAAATCCGGTGACTTGGCGGACCATTCCAGGGACTGCAACGCAGCGGCAAAGTCTTTGTTTTCCTTCTGGATACGCCCGATGTAGTAGTGTGCGTCGTAGTGGTCCGGTTCAAAGCGCACCGCCTTCTGCAGGTAATCGAGGGCGTCGTTGTGGCGCTTGGCACGATACAGGAGCAGGCCGAGCTGCAGGTGTGCCGGGCCGTGGCCGGGCTTCAGCTCGATGGTTTTCCGGTAGTAGTTTACCGCCCGGTTGGCCTTGTTGCGCAACTCGAAGAGACGCCCGGCGCGGTAGTAGGGCTCGGCCGAGTTCGGGTCCCGTTGGATGAGCAGAAGGTATTCCTTCAACGCTTCATCGGGTTGATTGAACCGTTCAAACAGTTCTGCAGTCTGCTTTCTGAACAGCAGCTCCGGTACGGCGCCCCCGAACTGGCCGATCTGGTTCACCGTGCGAAACTCCATGAGCGCCAGCTCCGGTTTGGAGTCCTGCAGGTACGCCTGACCGAGTAAATAGTGGAGTTCAGGGTTGCGATTATCCTTCGCCAGGAGGATCTTGGCGGTCTTGACTGCCTGAGATGACTTGTTCTGCTTGAGAAGTTGCTTCACCCGGGCTATTTTCTTCGGAGCGACCAGGTTTCGGACGATAAGGAGAGTAGTGATCCCGATACCGATGCCGAGCACGATTATGACGATTAACAGGCCCATTACCACGTATTATGGAGATGAACGACGGGATAGGCAAGTTACCGCCGCCTTCCGGATTCCTCTCCTCCTCCTCATGCTGGCAGCGATCGCGGTGGCCCCCCTTGCGGGACAGACCTCCTGGGAACCGGCGTTGGACGCGGTAATGGAAAACGACGCCGAAGCGGCGGTACCCCTGCTGGAGCAGTTTCTCCGGGAAGCGCCGGCGGGTGATTCCCGACGGGTTCAGGCAACGCGGTACCTGGCGGTGATGCACGAGGGGGTTGGACGCCGGGATGCCGCACGGGAGATCCTTGAGGCCGCTCTGGACGATGGGGCCCTGGGCGACCCGGGACGCGCCCTCGTCGCCTTTGACCTGGCGGCGCTTCTGGCCCGACAGGATGAACTGGCCCAGTCCCGTTCAGCCTACTCCCGGGCTATCAGTTTTGACCCCACCCTAGCCATTGTGTACCTGAACCGGGCCAATCTGCAGGTGCGGGAGGGGCGGCGGGAAGCAGCGATTCGGGACTACCAGCGGTATATGACCCTGCGGCCGGACAATCCGCAAAGCGAGTCGATTATCGAGATGATCCGGCTCTTGAATGAGTCAATTCTGGCGGATCAGATTCGCCAGGAGCAGGAAGAGGAAGCGCGGCGAATCGCTGAGCAGGAACAGCGGGAACGGGAAGAAGAGGAGCAGCGTCTGGCGGAGTTGCAACGGCAACAGGAAGAGGAAGCTGAACGGGTCCGAATGGAACAGGAAGCGGAGGCGCGGCGGGTTGCCGAAGCGGAACGTCAGGCCCGTGAAGAGGAAGAGCGACGCCAGGCGGAGATCGTCCGTGCCGAAGCGGAACGACGACGAGAGGAGATGCTCCGGAACGTTCTTGATTCCCTGGGTGCTGCCCGCAGTGAGACCCGTGGTTTTGAACTGGAGGGCGAAGACATTCGCCTGTACGACGACGATCTGGATATTCTGGACTGAGGGAGGGACAGGACATGGAAGCACGGACAAAACGCACAGCGATCGCCGCTGCGGCAGTGGTGGCGATCGCGGTTGCCGGAGGGGCCCTTTTCATGACGCGCTCTTCCGGAGCGGGCCGGGTGGATGATCCGGCGGTGACCACCAGCGTCGATCCCGGCGTCGATACCGCTCCGGCGGCGGAGACAAGCGCGCTTGCCAGAGCTCTGGAGAACAAGCTCATCCTGGCTGAGGATTACCTCCAGGAGGGGGAGTTTCAGCGTGCTCTGGACCTGATCGACGAGGTCCTGATAGAGGATGTACGAAACGAGACGGCTCGAGCGCTGCGCCAGAGCGTGCTGGCGGCGCAACGGGAGGAGCGTGAGCGTCTTGCCGAATCAGAACGGCAAACCGGCAGCGACGCCCAGCTGGCAGAGGCGCAGGCCCGCGCCCGGGAGGCTGAAGCGCGGCGGGAAGAAGCGCAACTGGCAATTCAGCGGGAACTGGCGCAGCAGCGCGCCGCAGACGAGGAGCGCCGCCTGGCGGAACAGCGCCGTCAGGAAGAAGAACGCCGGGCTGAGCTGGACCGCTTGAGTGCGGAGCAGCGGCAGCGGACCGAAGAGGCCACCCGTCTGCTCGACTCGGCGAACAGCCTTCTGGAGCAGGGCGACTTTCTGCGTCTGCGGCGGGACATGGAACGAGTTCTGGACATCGCCCTGGACAATAAGCGGACGGAGGACCAACTCCATTCCCGCGCCCTTTCCCTGCTGGCTCGCAGCTACATGGAAGAAGATTCCTCAAACCCGCGGAATCGTCAGGAGGCAATCCGCCTTGCCAATCAGGCACTGCAGCGGTCCAGCGACGCCTGGGAGGCTCAGTTCACCCTTGGGCAGGTCTACTACGAGACCGAGCGTTTCCAGGATTCGGTGAACGCCTACTCCGCCGCGGCGAGGATCAACCCGGAGAACGCCCGGTTGCTGTATGAGCTCGCCCGCGCTCAGTATCGGGTGGGAGACTTCACCGCCGCCCGATCCAGTTACGAAGGGGCTGTCAGGATCGACCCGTATTTCCCCAACGCGTATCACAACCTGGGTGTCACCAACCTGCAATTGCGGGACGCCAACCGTGCGGTCAGTGCCTTTCGCTACGCTGTGGAGGTCCAGCCCCGGGACCACGCGTCGTGGTTTCGTCTTGGATCCACCCTCCTTACCATCGGTGATGTTGACGGGGCCCGGTCGGCGCTGCAGCGGGCAGTGACGATTTCCCCGGAAGACGCCCGGTACCACTCGCGGCTGGCCAGTGCCAGCTTCCGACGTGGCGATCTGGCCGCTGCGGAAGAGTCCTTCCTGCGGGCAAGCCGGCTCGAACCCAACTCGGCGGTGCACCGGTACAACCTGGCGGTGATCCGCAACGAGCGGGGCCGCAACCGTGAAGCGCTCCCGGAAATTGAACGGGCCCTCTCCATCGACTCCTCCCAGCCGGAGTATCACTTCACCCTTGGGCGCATTCGTGAAGGGCTGGGGAACATTGACGGCGCCATCGATGCGCACATGACGGCGTTGAGCAGAAATCCCCGGTACACCCGTTCCATGATCGAGATGGGTAGACTGATGGATCAACAGGGGTCCCACGACCAGGCGCTGCAGGTCCTGTTGGGCGCCTACCGCCTGGAGCCCCAGGGGTTCGAGGTGAACACCAACCTTGGACAGGTCTACCTGAACCTCGGGCTGTTTGATCGCTCGGTGACGCACTTCCAGGAAGCATCACGATTGCGACCGGAAGAGGCGGAAGCGCATTACAACCTCGCCCTGGCGCACCTGGGTGCTGAGCAGTTCGATCAGGCCGAGCGCGCCCTGAACGACGTGGTGAGAATCGACTCCCGGTTCTGGGTGGCGTACCACCGGCTGGGGGAGATTCACGTGGCCCGGGAAGATATCGAGACCGCCCGGGTCGTTCTCACCACCCTTCTGGAAGTGAATCCCCAGTATGGAGAGCGATCCGCGGTGGAGACGATACTCTCTTCGTTCTAGACGTTGTATACTGGAAGGTATGGAAGATCTTCGTGGACACTTTCTGATAGCTGAGACGGATCTGGAGGACCCGAATTTTTCCCGCACGGTAGTTCTGGTCATTCAGCACAACCAGGAAGGTGCTTTCGGGCTGGTGATCAACCGCCGCAGCGAGGTCACCGTCGGCGAGGTGATCGAGGGCGTTGAGGGTACCCCCGTGGCGGACCTTCCCGTGTACGTTGGCGGGCCGGTTCAGCAGAACTACGTCTTTGTTCTTCACGGGGAGATCCCCCGGCGATACCACAGCGAGCATTGCGAACAGGTCTGTGAGTCCGTCTACTTCGAGCCTTCATTCCGTCACCTGGTGGAGTACATGAAGTCCGAGGACTACCGTGAGCCCGGCAGGGACGCTCCCCCGGCGGTGCGGGTGTTCGCCGGCTATTCCGGGTGGGGGGCGGGGCAGCTGGAGATGGAGCTCAAGGAAGAGTCCTGGGTGGTCAACCCCGCCGTGGCGAAGCTGGTCTTCCAGAAGGACCCCGCCGAGGGCTGGAAGAAGGCCCTCAGTGCCAAGGGTGATTTCTATCGGGTGATCGCTGAAACAGGGTTCAAACCCTCCATGAATTGAGGGCGCGTCGGTGGATCCCCGGGAGATCAGCCTGTTCCTTGACAGCACCAGCGACGGGATCCTCGGTATCGACCGGTTCGAACGACTTACCCTGGTCAACGCTGCGGCAGAGAGGATTCTGAGCATCCGATCTGATGAGGCGCTTGGACGGCCGGTTCGGGAGGTTCTGCCGGTGACGCGCTTACCCGAGGTTCTTGCCAGCGGTGAAGCCGAGCTGGATCAAACCCTCACCTGGGGAGCTGTCACCATCGTAACCAGTCGTCATCCCGTACGGGACGCTTCAGGGGTGGTTCTTGGGGCGGTTGCGGTATTCAGAGATATTACGGAGATCCGGCGCCTCGCCGAAGAGGTGACCAATCTCCAGGAGACCAGGTTGCTCAACGAGGCGATCTTCGAGAGTACCCAGGACGCGATCTCAGTGGTCAACGAAGAGGGGCTCAACGTGATGGTCAACCCGGCGTATACCCGGGTTACCGGATTCCAGCCGGCAGAGGTGATCGGACAGCACTGCAGCGTGGATATCTCCAGCGGGGAGAGCATTCACCTGCGGGTCATCCGAACCGGACGGCCCGTCCGGAACGAGCGACTGAAGGTGGGAAGGTACGCCCGTGATGTGGTGGTGGACGCCAACCCGATCGTCGTGCGGGGCGCCATAAAGGGTTCTGTTGCGGTGATCAAGGATGTGAGCGAGCTTCACCGTCTCCACGATCAACTGGCGGATGCCCGGGCACGGATTCGGACGCTTGAAGCACGGTACACCTTTGACGATGTTATCGGCCGCTCGGAAGTTCTGAAGGACGCGGTCAGTCGTGCCCGCGCCGCGGCGGGAACGCCCGCCTCCATCATCCTCACCGGTGAGAGCGGTACGGGAAAAGAGCTCTTTGCCCACGCGATTCACAACGCCAGCGAACGGCGCAACGCCCGCTTTGTCAGGGTGAACTGCGCCGCTCTGGCCCAGAGCGTCCTGGAGAGCGAGCTTTTCGGGTACGTCGCCGGAGCGTTTACCGGCGCGAGCAAGGGAGGGCGGCGCGGGCTCTTTGAAGAGGCCCACGGGGGCACCATCTTCCTGGACGAGATCGCCCTGATGGCCCAGGACACCCAGGCGAAGCTGCTGCGGGTTTTGCAGGAGCACGAAATCCGACGCGTCGGCGGCAGTGAGACGATACCGGTGAACGTCCGGGTGATCGCGGCGACAAACCTTGATCTGCGTCGGGAAGTTCGGGACGGACGATTCCGTGAAGACCTTTACTACCGCCTGCAGGTGGTTCCCATCGCGCTGCCCCCGTTGCGGGAGCGTCCCGAGGATATAACCATGCTGGCGCAGTTTTTCGTACAGAAGATCAATGGGGAGTACGGACGGGTCGTCCGGGAGATCGAGGCGCCGGCCATGGAGCGACTGCGGGGATATTCCTGGCCCGGGAACATTCGCGAGCTGGAAAACGTTCTGCGTCGGGCGATGGTCTCGGTGGACCTTCACGAGGCGACCATTCTGCTGCGGCACCTGCCGGTACTGGAGGGGAATGGTTGTGACGGCGGGGCGGATGATGGTGATGCGGCCACACCAATGGTTCCTGCGGAGCCGCCATCAGCGGGTTCGCTGCGGGATGCGGTGGCCCACACGGAGGCGGTGGTAATCCGCCAGGCCCTGCACCGTAACGGCGGCAACCGTACCGTCACCGCCCGGGCACTGGGAATCAGTCTGCGGGCACTGCAATACAAGATGAAGGCGCACCGCCTGCAGTGAACTAAATTGCGCGCAAATATCTGCGCTAGCGCAAATATTTGCAGTCTGTTTCCCTGGCTGACGGGGTAAACTGGTACTCAGATGGCGTTTTTGGTGATGTTTCTTGTGTCTGGAGTTGGCACGGGCTTTGCAAGATCAACTCCGTGAGTAACGACGTACTTTCCATCCTGGTAATCAACCCCGGCAGCACTTCCACCAAGATCGCCATCTACGAGAACGACAGGGCGGTGACGGAGCGCAACCTCCATCATCCCGCCGACCAGTTGAGACAGTACCGATCCATTCTGGAACAGCTGCCTCTGCGGCGGCAGGCGATAGCCCAGGCGCTGCAATCCGCTGGTATCACCACCGGAAGCCTCGCAGCGGTAGTGGGGCGGGGCGGCCTTCTGTACCCCATGCCCGGGGGCACCTACCGGGTTGACGAGGCGATGGTGCAGGATCTCACTGCGGGCGTCCAGGGTACCCACGCATCCAACCTCGGTGGAATTCTTGCCAGTGAACTAGCCAAAGAAGCGGGGGACAAGCCGGCGTTCATCGTTGATCCGGTGGTGGTGGACGAGTTGGCGCCGGAAGCACGCTTCTCCGGGATCCCCACACTACCACGCACCAGCATCTTTCACGCCCTTAACCAGAAAGCCCTGGCCCGCAGGGCGGCTCGTGAACTGAACAAGCGCTACGAGGAGGTCAATCTGGTGGTTGCCCACCTTGGAGGGGGGATAACTGTCGGGGCACATCGCCGTGGTCAGGTGGTGGACGTCAACGACGGTCTGAACGGTGAGGGCCCCTTCACGCCGGAACGCAGCGGCGGAATCGCCGCTCTCAAGCTGGTTGACCTGTGCTTCAGCGGGCGCCACGACCATCAGACGATGCGGAACATGATAAAGGGCCGCGGCGGCTTGACCGCTTACCTCGGTACCAACGATGGTCGCGAGATCGTCAAACGCATCAGCGAGGGGGATGAACAGGCACAA
>SKHA01000125.1 GCA_007117185.1 Spirochaeta sp.
GGCGGTATCCGCGGAGAAGAGATCCTGCTCTCCGTATTTGACAGGGTCTCGGTTGATCAGCGTTTGGCCGTCCTGGGTACCCTGCAGAGCCGCGGTATATCCATGCCACGACTTGTTCGTTACGCTCTGGCTGATCCTTCCGCGGCGGTACGGACCGCCGCGCAGGCCAACTTTTCCTCGGAGGTTTCCCCGCATGAGTGATTCCAGGACCGACCCCGCCCGCCTTGGTGTTGCCGTTGAGATGCTTCAGCAGCTGGTGTTGGACGAAGAATCCTCCGTAGCAATTCCAGAGCTGGTGGAACTGCTTGAGGAGCTCGGCGGAGGCGATCTGGATGCTCCGCGACAACGGATTCTGGCGGTCCTTGCCACAGCGAACCCTGACTACACGGAGATTCTGCCGGATATTTTTGCGCTGCAGGAAGCAACCCAGGACGTGACGGTGGACATGCCGCCGGACGGGCAATCGGTGGAGTGGGAACTGAATCGGGAGCTGGCCATTCTGGATTCTCTGGACGAGCACAGCCGCTACGTCCTGGCCGACGCGGTGGGTCGCGGTGGAACGGCCTCGCTGGTGGCGGTTCTGTCTGCGGCTGATGAACCCCGGGTTGGGCAGATCGTCGCCACCGTGGAAGGGGCGTACCCCGTGGTGACGACGATGGTAGCGGCGGATGAATCCCGGGTGTTCTTTCTCCTGGTTCGGGAGAACCCGGTGGACCCAGCGACACTGGCAGGGGAGCTGGGCATCTCCGATGGCGTTGAGGTCACCCCCCTGGAGCGAAGCGTTCTGGACCGGGTGCTCAATCGATCCCGGCCGGCACCGGCGGAAGAGAGGGATCTGTCTCTCTCGCTGCCGGTTCACCTGCTGGAACGAACCAGGTTCCTTCTCAGCCAGTTACCCTCAGGGGTACAGTCCCGGGAGTTTAACGCCACCCTCCAGGATCTTGTCAGCGTGGACCTTTCTCAACTGATCGACGATTTGCGGGAAGAGGTGGAGACCCTCGCGGCGAGCCAGGGTAAGAAAGTTCTGGTGTCCTTTGGTGCCGGAGAACGCAGAGTCCGTCGGGAGTACGCGGAAGCGGTCCGGGACGTCTTGCGGGAGTTGCTCACAAACGCGGTAGTGCATGGTGTGGACGTACCGGCAGAGCGTCAGGCAGTCGGTCGGGACAGCCGCGGCACCGTTCGGATTTATTCCAGTCTTGAGAACGATCAGTTCACCCTGCGGGTGGTTGACGACGGGCGCGGCCTTGACGAACAGGAAGCGAAGCGTCTCATCGGCAAGGGGGACGGCTCCAGCGGGCTGAGCCGGGTGCGACGGATCATCTCGGGGGAGCACGGTGGAACGGTGACCCTCAAAAGCAGCTCCCGCGGCGCCACAGTATCGGTGATCCTGCCATGGACCCATCGATCCTGGCGAGGGCAGCTGTTCAAGCGGGGCATTCATTCGGTGGTGGTTCCGGCGGTGATGGTCGAAGCGATCCTGGAAGACGCGACGGAGCTGATGGTCAACGATGTCACCGGGGGACGATTCATCCGGTTTCGGGGATCCCTGCACGTGGTGATGGAACCGTTGCCGGAAGGGCAGCCGGGAACGGATACGTCCGTCGTTCCGGCAGTGGCGGTGATGCTTCGCGTCCGTGAAGCAGTAGTGGCACTGGCGGCGGATGACCTTCCGCGATCGGTTCAGGTGGTTCCCCGCAGCGACGGCTCCGTGGACATTCCGGAAGCGGAACTGGAACATGTCATCGTGGCAACGAGCTGGATGGATCTGCCGGAGCCGGGAAACGTGGAGCAGGTTATCCGGAAATAAAAAGGGGGCGATGCGCCTGGACGTCAAACTGCGCACCACCCCCTGAACCATTTGCTACTCTTTATAGTATCGACGGAACCGGTATTGACTTGATAGAAACACCGCTTTGACGTACTTTATTCCGCCAACAGGTATATTTATTCACAGAGAGGTTTGGTGTGCGGGAACGACAGCGGCGACTGAAAGCGATCAAACAGGTCATTCGAACTCATGCCGTTGACAGTCAAGAGCAGATCCTTCAGTTCCTCGCCGATGATGGATTCCGGATCACCCAGGCCACCCTGTCCCGGGACCTTAAACTTCTCGGTGTTGTGAAACTTTTTGATCAGAGTGGGGGGTATCTGTACACCATGCCGACGGAAGAGATGCGCCGGGAACGACAGCAAAGCTACGTTGAGGACTTCGAGCGGGGCTACGTGTCCATCGCGTTCTCCGGATCTCTGGTGGTGGTCCGTACCCTGAATGGCCACGCCGACAGTGTGGCCATCGCGCTGGACAATCTGAGTATCGATGCGGTGCTGGGCACCGTAGCCGGCGACGATACGGTATTCGTTGCCTTGCGGGAGGATGTCAGCCAGGAGACATTTCTGGAGCTTCTTCGGGAGCGTGTTCCGGAGCTGGAGGAGTAGCAGCAATGAAAGCTACTGTTCTGGGAAGTAACGGGTATACCGGAATGCTGCTGTTGCGGATCCTCGCGTCGCACCCTGCGGTCACCTCGGTGGTTCCTGCCAGTCGCAGTATGGCAGGGATGAGTATTGCCGAAGCGGATCCGGGGCTGTCACAGGCCGCTCTCAACGGGGGTGTCCTGGCAGCACAGGTGGTCAGCCCCGAGGAGGCCCTGGGTGACCCCGGTGATGTAGTCTTCTCTGCGCTGCCGCACAACGCGTCTGCGGATGTCTGCGCCCCCGTTCTGGGGGTGGTACCGGTGATCGATCTTTCGGCGGACTTCCGGTTCGCCGACGCCGGACGGTTTCGCGCCGCTTACGGTATCGATCCCCCGCAGGATTCGTTCCAACCAGGCAGTGTCTATGGTCTGTGCGAGTGGAATCGCCGGGAAATCGGTGACGCCATGGTGATCGCCAACCCGGGGTGTTATCCCACCGCGACGCTGTTGCCCCTGCTGCCGGTCCTGGAGGGCCTCGGCGCCACCGCTCAAACAGCGGCGCCGGTGGTGATCAACGCGATGAGTGGCATCACCGGAGCGGGGAAGAAAGAGCTGGTGAACCTCCTCTTTGCTGAACGCACCGAGAACGGAGGGGCCTACAATCCCGGCCGGCTGCACCGTCACGCTGCGGAGATCGCCGAGAAGCTCGGTCGCGAGGATATCATCTTCAATCCGCACCTGGTTCCTATCAAACAGGGGATGGCTGTGACCACCACGGTGGTTGTTCCCGATGGGGAAGCGGCGATTCAGCGGCTGGTTGATCGTTACCGGCATGAGCCGTTTGTGACCCTCCTGGGGGAGCGTCCCCCGGAGATGCGCCACGTTCGGGGGACCAACGCCATTCGCATCGGGTGGCACCGGGAGAAGAACACCCTGGTGCTCATGTCAGTGATCGACAATCTGTGGAAGGGTGCCGCCGGACAGGCGGTACAGAACATGAATATCCGTTTTGGCCTGGAAGAGACGGCTGGTCTCCTGCGGGAAGCAGAGCTGTAGTCCAGTCTCCAATCGAGAATATAGCGATGATACAGATTATCAAAACAGGCGGCACTGTCGCTGGAGACGTCAAACTCATGGAGCTTCTCATTCGGGAGATTGCTGATTCGGGTGTGCCCGCGGTGCTGGTCCACGGCGGGGGCAAAGCGGTTACCGAGATCTCTCGCCGTCTGGGGATAACTTCGGTGTTCCGGGAGGGCGTGCGTCTCACCGCACCGGAAGAGATGGCTGTTGTGGATATGGTCCTGGCCGGACTCACCAATACCGAGCTGGTTCGCGCGGCATATCGCGCAGGGGTTCCGGCAGTGGGGCTCACCGGCGCCGACAGCGGCCTCTTCACTGGAGCTCTCATGTTTCCCGGCGAGGGTGGACGAACTGCCCGGGTGAGTTCCATCAATCTGGCGCCCATCGCCGCGTTGCACGCCCGGGGGTTCCTGCCCATCGTGGCCACCGTGGGGGTGGGAGAGGATGGAGAGGCGGTCAATATCAACGCCGATGAAGCCGCCCAGGCGTTGGCCCAGGCGGTAGCCAGGGAGCAGCAGGTGGAGCTCTCATTTATTGCCGATACCCCCGGTGTCCTGGACGACCAGGGACAGGTGATCGGGAGTATCCCGGTGAGGGAGGTGGAAGCTCTGATCCGTTCCGGGGTTGTCCGGGACGGAATGGCAGCAAAGATTCGTTCCTGTGCCAGCGCGGTGACCGCCGGAGTGGGCAGGATCGTGATCGGAACGTATCGTGAGACAGGGGACGTGGGCCGGCTTCGAGAGGGCACTGCGGGAACCGTCGTCTTTCCAGGAGGGGATAATGACCAGGGCACACACTGAAGACACGCCGTTTGCACGGAACTACGCACGCCGGATGCTGACGTTCTCTCACGGAAAGGGGGTCTGGCTGACCGATACCGCGGGAACCCGCTATCTGGACCTCGGTTCCGGAATTGCCGTCAACGCCCTCGGGTACGGCGACGCCGGTTTTTCCCGCGTTCTTGCCCGGCAAAGCAGAAAAGTTGTCCATGTCTCCAACCTGTATACCACCGAGCCATCCCTGAGGCTGGGAGAGAGGCTCCTGGCGCTGTCTGCACCGGTGCTGCGGGAACCTCCCGCCGCGGTCCATCTGGGCAACAGCGGAGCCGAAGCGAACGAGGCGGCGATCAAGTATGCCCGCCTGTGGAGCTACCTCACCCGGGGAGAGGGGCACCACCGGATCATCTCCTTCACCGACGCGTTCCACGGCCGGACGATGGGAGCGCTTTCGGCTACTCCCAAAGAGGCGTACCGGAAGAAGTTTGAGCCCCTTGTCCCCGGCTTCGTGTCGGTTCCCTTCAACGACTGTGCGGCCCTGGAAAAAGCTCTGGACGAGAGCGTCACTGCGGTGATGGTGGAAGTGGTGCAGGGCGAGGGAGGGCTGCGGGAGATCTCCCCGGAGATGGTGGAGACGCTGAACCGCCTTGGTCCCGAACGGGGGGTGCTGGTCATCGCCGACGAGATCCAGACGGGGTTGGGACGGCTCGGGTCACTTCTCGGTTGCCAGGCGGTGGGGTTGCAACCGGACATCATCACCCTCTCAAAGCCCCTTGCCGGAGGACTTCCCCTCTCGGCGACAATCATCCCCGGTCGCATCAACGATCTGGTGCAGGTTGGCGACCACGGGACCACCTTCGGCGGCGGCCCGGTGACCAGCGCGGCGGCGCTGTACGTCCTGGATCGGCTTGAATCGCCCCGTTTTCTGGCTGATCTGGCCGTCCGGGAGGAACAGCTGAACGCGGGTCTGCGGGAGCTGCAACAGCAGTTTCGCTGGATCGTGGAGCTCCGGGGCAGAGGCCTTCTTCGGGGTCTGCGTCTTGATCTGGGACCTGATCAGGAGAAGCTCTTCCCGCAGGTCCTGGAGGTGGCTCAGGAACTGGGGTTGTTGCTGTTGCGTTCCGGAAGCGACGTGATCCGGGTCGCGCCACCCCTGGTTATCTCCGGCAAGGAGATGGTTGAAGCGCTTAAACGTTTACGCTCAGTGTGTGAGACAATAGAAAGCAGGAGAACAGTATGAACAGCACAGAAAGCAATGAGATCAAGAAGATCGTCCTGGCCTATTCGGGCGGACTGGATACCTCCATCATCATCCCCTGGTTGAAGGAACGTTACGTCGGAGCGGAGGTGATTGGAATCTGTACCAACGTGGGCCAGGACGAGGACTGGGACGGGATGGAGGCCAAAGCGCTGGCTTCCGGGGCGTCCAAGCTTATCATCCGGGACGTTCGTGAAGAGTTCGTTCGGGATTACCTCTTCCCTATGCTCCGGGCCGGGGCAATCTACGAAGGTAAGTACCTGCTGGGCACCTCCATTGCCCGGCCGCTGCAGGCCAAACACCAGGTAGAGGTTGCCCTGGCGGAGGGAGCGGATGCTCTGGCCCACGGGTGTACCGGGAAAGGTAACGACCAGGTCCGCTTCGAGCTGACCTACAAGGCGCTGGCTCCGCATATGGAGGTAATCGCGCCGTGGCGGGTATGGGACATCCGCAGTCGCGAGCAGGCGATCGCTTACGCCCGGGAGCGGGGAATTCCCATCGGAAACGTCTCAGAGAAGAACATCTACTCCCGGGACTGGAACATCTGGCATATGAGCCATGAAGGTGGCGATCTGGAGAACCCCTGGAATCGTCCCTCCGAAGAGATGTTTCAGCTGTCCCGCTCGCCCAAAGAAGCCCCAGATGCGGAAACAGAGCTGGTCATCGACTTTGAAAAGGGAATTCCTGTGGGGATAGACGGGAAGCGGATGGAACCGCTGGCGTTGCTGGATCACCTGAACCGGGTAGGTGGTGAGAACGGCGTCGGCCGTGCTGATCTGGTAGAGACGCGGCTGGTTGGAATGAAGAGTCGCGGCGTATACGAGACCCCCGGGGGCACAATTCTCTTCAGGGCGCTGCGGGAACTGGAGATGATCACCCTGGACTTCGATACCCTGGATATCAAGAATCAACTGGCCTTGCGATACGCCAGCCTGGTCTACGCCGGTAAATGGTTCACCCACTTCCGGGAGTCTCTTGATGCGTACATGGTGACGGCAGCCAAGTACGCCACCGGGTCCGTCCGGGTGGTGCTGTACAAGGGCAACGTAATCATTGCCGGACGGCAGTCCAAGTACTCCCTCTACATCGAGGATCTGGCCAGCTTTGGCGAGAGTCAGTACGACCACGGTGACGCCACCGGCTTCATCAACCTCTACGGCCTGGCCACCGGCGTCCAGGCGATTGTCCATAAGCATCAGGATGTGGATGAAGGGCCGGCCCACCAGATGCGCGAGATGGCGGGGTTCTCGGAAAAATAGGTTATCGGGAGAAGGCGAGGACGTACTCCACCGGCTCTCCGGTGGTGAGCAGCTCCACAAGGGGGGTGCGGAAGGTGGCCGTTGCGCCGTTCTGCCTCCCCCCCCGGGCCAGCCGGATCGTTCCGGCGACGGTGATGTGGCTCTCCACGGAAGACTGCCGGATCACCTCGCGAATCGGCCGCTCTTCCTGATACTCCTCCAGGGCCCACACCAGGTATTCCAGGTACTCCGGGGCGGTCATGTCTCCTTCCGGGGGCAGGAGTGACTCCGAAATATACGGATCGATACCGGTAAGCCCGAGAACGTACTCGATGGCGCGGCGATCCAGTCTGATCGTCAGGCGGCGCTCCCCGGGGGTGCTGTCAAAGCTGAGTATCCGCGCCAGCCCGTCCGATCGGGACGCGACCAGAGCAGGTATAGCGTCGAAACGAACCCGCAGATTGAGGGTGTGCTGATCCGGGGAGCTGATCTCCAGGAGGTGCAGCCCCGCTTCTGCGGCGAAGCCCGCCCGGACCGCGTCGTGGTCAAACAGCGAACCGGAACCGTTGTCATTTCCGCCCAGCGATGCGGTGAGGTCTTCCAGGTACCCGGCGAAGGACTGGTCCAGCTGGATAGAGACATCCACCACACCGGATCCGTCGTCCCCCAGGGCCATCAGTTGCTGCGCCGAGCACCCTGTGGAAAAGAGAATCAGCGCTGTGAATACCAGGAGGATCAGTCCTCGTTGCAGATTGTTCATGCACTGCCAAACATATCCCGTTCCGGTGGCTCTGTCAAAAAACGGCGGTGAATCTGCATCCACCGTTCCGCTTCGGTCTGACGACCCCGTTTAGCCGCACCTTTGGCGTAGATCAATGCTTTCCGCGCCAGCTCCCTCTCGGCGTCGCGCTGAGCAGCCTCCCCGCGGTGTTCTCTGAACCAGCAGGCTTCGGTAAGCGCCATGAGGCCGTCCAGGCGGAACCGCTCTATCTCGCCGTAGCGGTGGGACAGCTGATCCTGGTGACCTGCCTGTTTGACGGTGAGTTCCTCCTCCAGATACGCGACGTGGCACAACGCGGTGATTCGCAGCCAGTACTCGTAATCCTCGGCGATCTCAAGATCCTCCCTGAACCCTCCGGTGCGATTCCACAGCTGCCGGGTCATCATGACTGTGGACGGTCCGATGATGCATTTCACCAGGGCGTCCCGGAACATATCGCCCTGGCGACGATAACGGCGAAACCGGCGACTGTCCTGGGATACTACTGCGCCGTGGCGTACCCAGCGCTCTCTGGTATGTGAGAATTCTGCCCCTTCCCCGGTGTTCCCAGGGTAGTGCCGGGGAATCTGCTGAAGCAGCTTGCCCGGAAGCCACAGATCATCCGAGTCCAGAAACGCCAGGAGCGTTCCCTGTGAGGCAGCTACACCCCGGTTACGAACAGCCCCGGCCATGCCGGTGTGGTCCATGGTGATCAGGTGCACCTGTTTGTGATCCCTGGCGAAATGCGAGACCGCACGGTTCGTTCCATCGTCGGATCCGTCGTCGACGATGAACAGCTCCAGCTCCCAGGTTGGGGGAAGCTCCTGATGGAGGACCGAGACGGCCGCAGCGAGAACCATCTCCTGTCGGTTGTACACCGGTATGATCACCGACAGGCAGTTCATGGCGTGGTGTCCAGGTACCGCAGGAGGTGATCCATCGTCTGGCGGCGGATCGCCGGGTTGCTGCCGTGCAGTACGTGGCCACCACCGGGAATAAGAACATAGTGCATGTTCTCGTACACTTCCTGCAGACGGCGCCGGTTGTGTCGCCAGGCGACGACAAAGTCCCGATTCCCCTGGATCACCATGATCGGTCGTGAAATCGGTACGAACGTTTCCGGTTCCTGGTTCCATTGGACCTGCGCGTCGAACCAGGACATGGGCATCTGACGGGGCAGAAGTTCATGGTCTGTTCTGGTGGGAACTGTGTCAACGAGGGGCCGGGAGACGGTTCGCAGCAGCCGTGACCAGTGATAGAAAGCAGAGCGCACCAACGGCGCGATGTAGACAACCTGCTGGAACGGGTCCTCATTGAGAGTGAGATATTCCCAGATCGCGGTAGCCC
>SKHA01000029.1 GCA_007117185.1 Spirochaeta sp.
CAGGCGAACCGCCGTTGAGAGCTCCAGGATGAGCCGTTCCTCCACAGATCGGTGCGCCCGTCCCAGCGGTCGCGGCAGCTCATCGATGTGGGCGGAAAGCTGCTCCACCTGAAAGGCAAAGGAACGGGGGTTGGTCTCGTCCAGCAGCAGCAGGTCCAGCACCGGAGCCGGCTGCGGGGTCAGACGGTAGCGACTGCGATAGGTCAGGCTGGAATCAAACAGCTCCAGCAGAACCGTCAGCGCCTGGTCGGTGGTATCCCGGGAAAAAAACGCGGTGACCGTCGCCAGCCCCAGCCCGGCCCGCTCGAAGCGGCGACCCATATCCAGAAAACGCCACCCGGCGCTGCGGGTCATATTTTCGTTGGTCAGACCGTTCAGTGCCGCCAGGCGCAGATTCAGGTCCTCGAAGAACCTCGGGATCAGGCTGCGCGCTTCCGGCATGGAACGGGAACCGAAGCTTCCCAGAATGCGGTGGGTTTCCGCAGAGAGACGATCAAGGACGTGGCTGGAGATGCGTTCAACCTCACTTAGTGTTGTCGCCAGCCGCCAGCCTCGGGGGTCCCAGGGTTCCAGGTCATCGCCGTTCTCGTCCTGCGCCTTGGCGGCGCCGGTCTCACGCAGGACCTCCGTAAGCAGCTCCGGCATGGGAAGATGTGCCTCGATCCCCGCCTGGTAGGTCGCCTGCCACCACGTCTCCAAAACCCGCGCGTCGAACCACGCCCGCTCGGTGTACCGGCCCAGCCAGAACAGGTCATCGGCGACACGGCTGGGCAGCTCCCCCGCTCTCACAATGAACGAGGGCTTCTCACCTTCCGGGAGCAGCGAAACCTGGGGCACCGCGGTGGGCTCCAGCATCCATACGTCTTTTCGCGCCGTCCGTCCGTCCGCAGTGGACTCGAGGATACCCCCGGGCATCATCTGCCACCCGTCGGTAAACCTGGCCAGAAATACCCGCAGCAACGCCGGACGCTCCTGCCAGTCAGTCCCGCTCCAGTACGGCTCCTGCAGGGTGTTCCCCCCGCCGCCCGGAGCCGCCACCGGAATGGTCAGCGACTCTCCGGTGAGCGCCGTGGCACACGCGGCCAGCCGTTCCATCATCACCGGCCGGGCAAGCAGCCCCGCCCCGGGGGCATTGCTCACCCCCAGCCTGCCATCGCGGACAGCCTGCGCAAGCCCGGCCACCCCCGATGCCGGCGGGGGATTACCTACCAGCGGGTCGATGGCGCTGTCCGACACCCAACGCATGAGAAGGTCCACCGGCTGCAACCCTCCCAGCGTCTTCAGATACACCTTACCGGATCGCACCGTCAGGTCTCGGCTCTCAACCAGGGGAAAACCGAAGTATCGCGCCAGGTAGACCGGTTCAAAATAGTCCCTGTCCTCGGGCCCCTCCGTCCAGACCATAACGGTGGGACTCTCCCGCCGGTACCACAGCTCTTTCAGTTTGACGAAGAACGGCGCCATCCGCAGGAGGTTTTCGGGACGAAGGGTGGAAAAGAAGCACCGGCTGTGGACAATGCGGTCTTCCAGACTGTATCCGAGCCCGGAGGGTCGCTCCGTGTCCACCTTCACAACCTGCCACCGGTCGCCGTTGCGTTGCAGGGTGAAACCTACCACGGTCAGGGGGTCCGCCCCTTCCGGCAGCCCTCCGGCGTACCCCGGTTCGAAGCCGGCGTCGCGCCACAGGTCCGTCACCGAGACGATCCCGTTCTGCACCAGGGTCTGAGGCCCCCACAGGTCGTGGTAGAGCGCCGTCAGAATCCGGGCCCACTGGGCCAGGCCGGTCTGGAGAAACTCCATCTCCTGGTGCTCCAGGACAAACGGCAGGGGGTCCAGGGTGACCATGTCTCCCGAAGCTGACTTCCAGCCACGAAACAGATTGAATGCGTCGAGGTAACTTCGGGCCTGCTGCTGGGTCTCGTTGAGCTCCTCAGCGGAAAGACCCAGAAATGTTTCACGAACCAGGTTCTTGTGTAGTACTGCCATCTGACGGGAACTTCTGCCTCAGGTCCAAAGTGTGGAGGTAATCCCCGTCAATTGCAAGCTCCGGTTGCACCCCCGGGGGAATCGCGACCCGTCCCTCCCGACGGAACCGGGCGTTCCGCCGGGATTCCGCTTCGAACGCGTTCACCGGTGGGGTCTCGTAGTTTCGACCCGCCGGATGGTCAACCGAGTAGGTACAGCCGGCAATCACCGAGGCGCTGAAACGGTCGTAGATATCAAAGCCCAGACGGGGCTGCGCTGGGATCGTCGGATGCAGACTCGAGGGCAGCTTCCATGCCTTGAAACGCACCGCCCCCACCAGGGTTCCCTCGCCGACGGTTGTGGGGGATAGCGGCACAACCCGCCCCTCGCACAGCACGGCGTAGCGCCCGAGGTCCCAGTTGGTCACCCGTACCTCCACCCGTTCCACGCTGGAATCCACCAGCCGCACGGTGCCGCCGTCGCCGCCCTCCTCGCCCATCACCGGCCACGGCTCCAGGGCGTGGCGCAGCTCCAGGGTCATGTCGCCCACGGCGAGGGTCCCGATCACCGGAAAGCGGAAATCCAGGTGTGCCTGGACGGGCTCCCGGGGCAGCGTCAGCCCCGCTGCGTCCAGGTCCGCCAGGACCGCGCGCATATCCTCTTCCAGATACGCCGGGAGCATCCATTTGTCCCTGAGGGCCGTACCCCACCGCTTGAGGGGTCTTTTCAGCGGCGACTCGAGAAACATCACCGTCAGCGCCCGCAACAGCAGCGCCTGGGTGAGGGCGGTGTCGCGGTGAACCGCCATCTCGAAAGCACGAAATTCCACCAGCCCCAACCTGCCGCCGGGGCGGTCCGGGGAGTACAGCTTGTCGATACACAGCTCGGTGCGGTGGGTGTTGCCACTGCCGTCAACCAGGAGATTTCGAAAGAGCCGGTCCGCCAGCCAGGGTTTCACCTCGATCTCGTGTTCCAGCTCCCGGAACGCCAGCTCCAGGTCGTGAATAAGGGAGGGGTTGGCCTCGTCCGGCCGCGGGGCCTGACAGGTAGGCCCTACAAAGAGGCCCGCGAAGAGGTAACTCAGCGCGGGGTGGTGGTTGAGGTAAGTCACCCAGCTGCGCAGCAGGTCCGGTCGGCGCAGGAAGGGGCTCTCCGCCGGGGTGGGGCCCCCAAGCACCCAGTGGCACCCCCCGCCGGTCGCCACCTCGTGACCGCCCACCAGGTACTTCACCGTGGACAGCCCCACGGTGCGCGCTTCCCGCCACAGGTCGTCGATCGTTCGTTTGAGCTGTGGCCAGGTGGCGGAGGGGGGAATGTTCACCTCGATCACCCCGGGGTCCGGGGTAATCTGAAACGACAAGACCGAGGGGTCACGAGGGGGGGTGTACCCCTCCAGAACCACCGGCAGCTGCACCTGCGCGGCGGCCCGCTCAACCTCGTGGACCAGCTCCAGCCAGTCCCCGGCGGTGCGCAGCGGCGGAAGAAAGACGTAGATGTTGCCGTCCCGGGCCTGCACCGACAGGGCAGTGCGCACCACCCACGCAGCGGACTCTCCCGGCGCCAGCGGCGGGTCGGCCTGCGGCGCCGGCTGCTCCTGGATGGACTGACCGGCGGGGGCCTGTACCGGGGTGAAGGTGTCCACCACAAACTGGCGGGGGGCGCTCCCCGGAGCAGCGGCGCCCTCAGCGCCAGCCCCCCGGGCGCCGCCAGCCCCACGGGAACCACCAGCTCCCCGGGAACCACCAGCCCCCCGGGCGCCCCCGCGAAACCGCCCGCCCCCGGCGGCAAAGGCGTCCTCGGGAAACCAGTTGGCGTCCTCCCCGGCGTCGGCCCAGGGCAGCGAGTCGATAGGCAGCCGCAGCCCCACCGGGCTGTCCCCGGGAACCAGAACCAGCCGCCCCGCCCGGGTTGGCCAGGGGCCGCTCTTCCAGCTGCCCTTGGCCAAAGGCAGAACGTATCCGGTGGGGACGTCCACCCCCACCGAAAGCGCCCGGGCCAGCCGCCGCCGGTCTTCGTTTTTCGCCAGCCGGGGGTCCCCCGGTTCCAGGTTCACCGGAATGTCCCGCTCGGTGGCCAGCACGTGCAGGGGGTCCTCGTAGGCGGGAATGATGAAGCGTTTCTCCACTCCCAGGCACTCCACCAGGGCGTTCATGTACCGCAGCGCGTCCTGGTGGGTATACCCGCGGTCCACCTCCTCGTCCGCCAGCAGAGCCGGGTCATTCCACACCACCCCGCCGTCGCGCAACCACCAGCAGCTGAACGCCCACCGCGGCAGGGACTCCCCGGGATACCATTTCCCCTGGGCCACGTGAACCACCCCGCCGGGTGCCCACAGCGCCCGCAGGCGATCCATCAGCGCCCGGGAGAGCACCTTCTTGCGCGGTCCCATCGCCCCGCCGTTCCACTCTTCGTCCTCCCGATTGTCCTCGGAGACGAAGGTAGGCTCACCGCCGGTGGTGAGGGCGAAGTCCAACGCCTCCAGCCGCCGGTCGATCGTCTCGCCCAGGGCGTCAAGAGCCTCCTGGCCCCCGGCGGGAAAGGGTCGGGTTGCCCGGGGCCCGTCGCTCAGGCGGGTTATCTCCATGTGGTGGCTGAAGGAGACCTCGCAGGGGTCCAGGGCGCCCTCAACGGGAGCGGCCGCCGACGGCCGGGGCGCCGCCGCCAGGGGGATGTGTCCCTCCCCTGCCAGAAGCCCGGAAGTAGCATCCAGCCCGATCCACCCGGCCCCGGGGATATACACCTCCGCCCAGGCGTGAAGGTCGGTAAAGTCCTCCGCCGGCCCGGGAGGGCCGGTAAGAGGTTTCTCATCCGGGACCAGCTGCAGCAGATACCCCGAGACAAACCGCGAGGCGAACCCCAGCCTCCGGAGGATCGTCACCAGCAGCAGCGCCGAATCGCGACAGGAGCCGCGGCCGATCTGCAGGGTCTGCTCCGCAGTCTGGGTGGTGGGCTCCATGCGGATGTTGTACGACACTGCCTGCTGCACCGCCGCGTTGATCGCCACCAGGTAGGGAATCGTCTCCGCCGGCGTGGCTGGCAGGCGCTCCAGAAATGCCTCCACCAGGGGCCCTGCACCCGCGTCGCTGCGATACGGCGCCAGATCAGCCTGCAGCTCCGGGGGAATCACAAAGGGCCACTGCTCCGCCGCCGGCTCCAGAAAGAAGTCGAAGGGGTTGTACACCGTCAGGTCCGCAGTCAGATCGACGTGAATGACGAAGTGATCCACCTTCTCCGGAAAGAGAACCCGGGCCATGTAGTTGCCGTAGGGGTCCTGAATCCAGTTGAGAAAGTGCGGTTCCGGCTCTACCCGCAGCGCGTAGGAGACGATTCGCGTCCGGGACTGGGGCGCCGGTTTGAGGCGGATGAGGTGGGGCCCCATATTGATGTATCGGTCGTATTGGTAGGTCGTTCTATGCGTCAGCCGAACGAGTTTCGCCACTGGTTACTCCTTGCTGTGCCCGTTCATGAGGTTCAAAAAAGTTGGAATACAAGTCCGAGTAGACCAGATTGAGCCGACTCTGGAGAGTGTCCAGATACTGATGCATCCCGATGGAGAGTACCTCCTCCACCGTTCCGGTGTCGATCTCCGTTTTCAGGCGGGAGAGGCTGCGCTGCGCCGAGAGCCAGGGAACAGCCGAGGCGCTGCCGCCGATAGCGGTGAGAGACTCGAACGCCCGGGCAACGCAGTGCTGAATGCTTCGGGGAAACTCCCGGTTGAAGAGGAGAAAACCGATCACATCCGGCGGAGCGATCCGGCGATACCGCTTGCGGTACATCTCCAGCGCCGAGACCGACTTCAGGAGCGCCGCCCACTGGATGTTGTCGTAGGGTGTCCCCACCAGTTTGGCGTCGGGCAGCAGAATATAGTACTTCACGTCCAGGATGCGGGAGGTCTTGTCGGCCCGTTCCAGCATCATCCCGATGCGTGCGTAGTGCCAGGGGTCACCCCGGTTCAGGGTGGAGTAGTAGAGCCCGGTGATAAGGTAGCTCCCGGAGAGAACGATCTTGCACAACTCGTTGGGATCCGCCAGGGATCCGTATACCGGCTTCAACGAGCGGACCTGGAGGTACAGACTGTTCACCGCCTCCCATATCTCGGAGGAGATCGTCGCCCGGATAGACCGCGCATTTTCCCGGGCGGCGGCCAGGGAGGAGATGATCGACCCGGCGTACTCGGTATCCATCGTCAGAAAGGCAAGAATGCTGTCACGGTCGTACCAGTCGTAGCGCTCCTCAAAGAGGGCGTGATCACCGGTGGCGGCGATCAGGGAGTGCCAGAGGTTTCCCTGCCCCTTGGGGTCGTCCAGGTACAGACCGATGTCCGAGTCCACAAAGCGGGCGATGTTCTGTGCCCGCTCAAGGTACCGGAACATCCAGTACACCGCATGAGCAACTCTACTGAGCATGAGCCTCTCCTTCCGGCGGCAGAACCCAGGTGTCCTTTGTTCCACCCCCCTGGGATGAGTTCACCACCAGCGAACCCTCCCGCAGGGCAACCCGGGTCAGTCCCCCGGGAATGATGTTAATCTCTCTGCCGTAGAGCACGTAGGGACGCAGGTCCACCCGACGCCCTCCAAACGATCCCGTGCCGTCCAGCCAGGTGGGCGCCTGGGAAAGCTCCACCACCGGCTGGGCGATATAGTTTCTGGGGTTGGCCCGAATACGCTCGGAGAAGTCGGCGCGCTCCTGCGCCGTGGACTGATGACCCATGAGCATCCCGTAGCCGCCGGATTCGTTCACCGCCTTCACCACCAGGCTGTCCAGATGTTCCAGCACGTAGGACATTTCCTCGGGACGGTCGCAGCGCCAGGTGGGAACGCTGGCGAGGATCGCCTCTTCACCAAGGTAGTAGCGGATAATTTCCGGCACGTAGGTGTAGATCGCCTTGTCGTCAGCAACGCCGGTCCCCGGAGCGTTTACCAGGGCCACGTTGCCCCGGCGGTAGGCCTCAAACAGCCCGGGCACACCGATCACCGAATCGGAGCGGAACACCCGGGGATCCAGAAAGTCGTCGTCGATGCGCCGGTAGATTCCGTCGATACGCTGCAACCCCATGGTGGTACTCACGTACACCACGTCGTCTTCAACCACCAGGTCCTGTCCCTCCACCAGCTCCACTCCCATCTTGCGGGCCAGAAATGAGTGCTCGAAGTAGGCGGAGTTAAAGACCCCGGGGGTGAGAACCCCAAGACGACTCGACCCCTGGCCGGGGGAAACGTAGTCCATAACGTCATAGAGCATGTCCGGGTAGTCTTCCACCGGCAGTACTCCCGCATGCTCGAACATCTGCGGAAACGCCCGTTTTACCAGCTCCCGATTTTCCAGAACATAACTGACCCCGGAGGGGCACCGCAGGTTGTCCTCCAGCACCAGGAACTCCCCCTGGGTATCCCTGATCAGATCCGTGCCAGTGACGTGAATCCAGATCCCCTTGGGTGGATTCAGCCCCTCGCACTCCTGGCGGTACGTCTTTGACGAGAGCACCAGCTCCCGGGGCACCACCCCGTCGGCGAGGATTTTCTTGTCGTGATAGATGTCGTCGATGAAGAGGTTCAGCGCCATGATGCGCTGCCGCAGCCCCCGTTCCACATGGGACCACTCCTGGTGAGTGATGATTCGCGGAACCAGATCAAAGGGGATGATCTTCTCGGTACCTTCCTCGTTTCCGTACACCAGAAACGTGGCTCCCGAACGTATCAGGGAGCGCTGGGCCTCCGCGTGAAGGCGGCGAAACTCGCCCTCGCTGATCCGCTGCAGATCGTCCCAGACCCCCAGGAGGTGCCGTCGCGGCACCCCCTGCTCGAGAAAGAACTCGTCCCACACGTCGGAAACAGCATAATTGTCAAACATTTCGGTAGTAATTATACCTATGTCTTACTGAAACGTATAGTATCCCCGAGCACACTGGAATTTGACGCCATACAGATACGGGTGTACCATTACGGATCTATATCTGACTATTTTTGTCAGAAGGGGTGGAAATGGGTGGCTCTACTGCCCTCCGACGTTTTGTGATGCTTCTTTCGTGTCTGTTCTTCCTTCTCGGAGGGTGTGAAAACTTCGTTACCAATGAACGCGACATAACCGGTACAGGAGATTCTCCGCAGATTCTCCTGAACGACGCAGCACCTCCGGAAGGATCCCTTCCCGTCGCGGTAGGGTCCGATGTCACGGTAACCCTGATCGGCTCATCCACAGCGATCAGCATCCACTACACGTTGGACGGTTCCGACCCCACTACGCGATCCCCGGAGTACTCCCGTCCCATCTCGCTGACCGGACTGGAAGAGGACACGACGATCCGGGCGCTGGAAGTGACTCGGGACGGAGAAGCCGCCGCGCCGGTATCTGCAGAGATTCACATCACGGACTCACTGTGGTACCGCATTGATGATGGAGACCGGGTGGGTGACGTTGTGCAGGTGGCACTCTCCCCCCCGGGAGACGAGGTGATCACCCCGACCCGGGACGTGCTCCTGACCCGGTACCGTGGACTCTTCCCTGTCTCAGTCGACCAGCGCCGCAGCTGGGTCCTGGGGTTCCGCGATCGAGGGATTATCGGCGGAACCGGGGATGAATCGGAGGCAACCACCCACCTCATCGCTGCGTGGAGCACCACCGAAGGCGGGTGGAACAGCCAGCTCTGGCTGCGCGTGAAGGAAGCTGAGAGTTCCTACGCTCTGGTGAGCACCAGAGACCCCGGCGGTAACACCCCGGCCAGACTTGTCATTGCCAACGGTGAAACCAACACCGTCCTCTCCTTCGCCAACCTGCAGATCGACTCTGACTCAGCCATGGTGGCAGATCGGGTAGGGGTCCCGATTCGGGTCGGCTTCTCCGGAACATCCGGGCGGGACATGAGCATCAGCGGCACCCTCTTTGTCCGCCA
>SKHA01000149.1 GCA_007117185.1 Spirochaeta sp.
AACTCGGTATCGGTGCCGTCAACGTATATACCGCTGTCGACATTGACAGTCAGCCCAATGGGCTCACCTACTTCGGGAGGTGGAATGACTGTAATATCGCTGTGAAGACCCGCAGCCATCCCTTCTTCTTCCGATCCTATCTGGAATCCCGGCTGAAACGAAATGGTGTAATCCCCCGACCCAAAACCGGTAATTTCGTAATAACTGGTACCGCCGGGGGCCGTCATTCCTACGAATCGTTGCTCTTCACCGCCATTCAACATGTACACATACGGATCTTGCTCTGTTCCTAGATCAAAGGGGGTTGCGGCGTTGCGCTGGGCGTACATTCCTCCCTGCACCACCACATCATCCTCGCCATGAGTGAAGGAAAAGGTGACCGCTCCGGGTGTTCCTGCATCTCCCAGCGCCAGTAGTTCAAGGGCAACTGAATCCACTACAATAGTGGATTCATTACCGCCTTCTCCGAAGAATGCAAAATCGTAACCTTGTTCGTCGTTTGCTCCGGGGATCACCAGATTGAAGACTCCCCCCGCGTCATTTTCCAGTATAAGGCTGGTACCGCTTGCCGGCACCAGCTCTTCAGGTATAGCAATCTGCATATGCGTTAACCAGCCGACAACTGGTTCTGGGGCGGCAACCGCCGATGCTGCTAAACCGTTTCCATCTGCTGGTCCGGATCGTGCCAGAAAATGATGAGCCGCTTGCTCTACCAAAGGCGTGTCCCCGCTAATCTGCGGTATGATCTCTGAAAAGATGGCAAGGTCATCGTACGCAACCACCCAGCTGTCGCGATTTATGTCTATCGGCAGTAAAGGTCGGGTGAGGTCAATGAAGAAATCAGGGGTAATTTCGGTACTGCTGATCGCACTCATCCTCACAAACACCCGCTCCCCATCGCCAACCTGGTACCAGAACGAGTCCGCTACGGTAATGGTGAAATCGGTGATATGGGAGTTTGCCATCCCCTCCTTCACACCCATCACCGTGATGGTTGTGTCGCTGGTAATGGGACCGAACTCGAAGGTGCCGTCCGTGGCAACATCAGCATCTGTGGTAGGGTCAGAACCGTCAAGGGTGTAATGAAAGATGGTGCCTTCGGTGGTGCTGGCAAGTTCTACCGTACCGCTGGCATAGAAGCTGGCAACAGCTGTACCGTTAGGACCATCAATGTCAGCATTGGAAAAACCGACTTTCGTAGGAAAGGTCCATGTGGGGAACGCCACCCGTTCCAGTACCGGCGCATCGTCACCACCGCCGTTACCATTCCCGTCACCATTATCCGTGTCACTCCCGGTGGGTGTGGGGCACGAGAGCAGCAGCGCTGCCAACAGGATCACCAGGAACGAAAGAAGCCAGCTACCGACGACAGACTTTTTCATGGGGCCTCCACGCTGTAAATTTTTATCTAATTCTATGGGAGCTTCCGCAGTTTTGCCATAGAACTTTGGTTCTACAGCCCCGCACCCCCAGTCCGAGATACCAAAAAGACTCCACCCCGGCGGGGCTGGAAAAACCCGACAGCACCGCTTATATTTATCGGGGGTCAAAATGGGGGAATCAGCATGAACGTCCGCTGGAAGATTGTCTCGGTGGTAATGCCACTGCTTCTTGTCACTATTACTCTCGTTGGCGTTTCAGCGGTTCTCTCGTCTACCACCGGTATCACCCGCATCGCCCAGGATTTCCTCGGCTTCAAGGCGGATGAGCTGCAGAAGCACGGCGAGAGCCAGTGGCGGCTGCTGGTTGAGAATAACTTCACCAACCGCCCGGATATGCTTAGCGCCATGCAGGGTGGGGTGCTTGCCTACGCCCAGTCGCTGGTACGGACGGACACCGAGCTGGTCCTTGCGGTGGACGCCGACGGTGCCATCCAGGGAGCCACCGGCGAGATCACCCTTGACGACAACGACCGCGCCCGGCTGCAGCGCATCTTCGCCGAACGGGACACCTCCCTGCAGATCATCCCTCTGGGGGGCACCGAGCGGGTGGTCAAGGGGTTCTACTTCGCCCCCTTCGACTGGTTCTACCTCTTTACCGAGGCCCGGGACACCTTCTATCAGGATACCGACCGGATCATCCGGGAGAGCGCGATCATTCTGGCTGGTGCCGTGGTTCTCTCGCTGGTGATGCTGCTGGTCTTCTCCGGCCAGCTTACCCGCCCGATGACCGCAATCATCGCTTCCATGCGCCGGATCATTGAATCCAACGACCTGACCGAGCGGGTAGGCATCGAGTACCGCGACGAGACGGGGCAGATGGCCCACACCTTCAACATCATGCTTGGCGAGCTGGAGAAGGCGTACCAGCAGATCAAGAGCTACGCGTTTCAGGCGGTTCTGGCCCAGAAGAAGGAAGCCAAGATCCGCAACATATTCCAGAAATACGTGCCCCAGGACCTGATTGACCGCTTCTTCACCAACCCCGAATCGATGCTGGTGGGGGAGAATCGGGAACTGTCCATCCTCTTCAGCGATATCCGCAGCTTCACCTCCATCAGCGAGGCGATGCGCCCGGATGACCTGGTGAACTCCCTGAACCGCTACTTCTCGGTGATGGTAGACATCATCATGAACCGCCACGGGATCATCGACAAATACATCGGTGACGCGATCATGGCGTTTTTCGGTGCCCCGGTGCACCACGACGAGGATGCCCTGAACAGCGTGATGGCCGGGTTGGAGATGACCGAACAGGTGAAGGAGTTCAACCGCAAGCAGCTGGCGGCGGGGCGGCCGGAGTTCCGTATCGGCGTGGGCATTGCCTACGGCGAGGTGACCGTCGGTAACATCGGTACGGAGAAGAAGATGGACTACACCGTCATCGGTGATATGGTGAACCTGGCCAGTCGCCTGGAGGGGCTGACCAAGCCCTACCATCAGGAGCTGATAATCGGGGAGACCCTCTTTCCGGTGGTGGAACACGAGATGCCCTGGCGGCTGCTGGATACCGTTGCCGTGAAGGGCAAGACCCGGGGGGTGCGAATCTACACTGTGTCCCGCCGCCTCAACGCGGTGGAGGAGCGGGCGTGGAAGCGGCATAACGAGGCGATGACTGTCTTCTACAACCGTGATTTTCCCGCGGCGGTGGAGGGCTTTGACGGCGTACTGGCGATGCTCAAGGACGACCCCATCGCGCGCATGATGGGCGATCGGGCGCGGTTGTACATCAACGACCCGCCCCCGCAAGGGTGGGATGGCGTCGAGGTGATGAAGACGAAATGAATCGGTTTCTCCTGTTTTGCGCGGCCCTTGTTCTCCCCGCTGCTGCGTGGGGCCAGAGCGATCTCCCGACGGTCACTGTCCGGGCTGCCAGTGAGGTTGCTCCTGAACTGCAGGTATACCAGCGGGTTGTACAGGACGCGATGCAGGTGGTTCTGGATCGCGACGGATTTCAGGTAGTTGCGGATGAATCGGCGGAGCTGGTCTACAGTCACCGCCTGGTGGGGTTCCTCCCGCGACTCCACGTGGCGGTTTCCGTCCACGACAGCCAGGCGGGGGTCCATGTGGCCGCGGTGACTGTGGCTGCCAGGGCCAATGTAACCCTGTACAGCGCTGTGGATGATCTGCTGTCGGACCTGAATCGTGATGTCCAGCGGTATCTGCTGGTACGGCATGATCCGGAGGGCCGACCGGACCCGGTGGCCATGGCCGGCCCGGTGCGCCTGCCCGGGGGAGACCTCCAGTTCAGGGATCGTTTCTCCGGTCAGAGGTGGGAGGATGGGCTGGTGGTTGCCGAGGGTGCGGTGGTGCCGGTGTCGGTGAGCAGCCCGGGGTATTATCCCCAGGGGGTGCTGCTGGAGATCACCGGCCCCGCACCGGAAGTGCCGGACGTCTCGTTGCGTCGACGCTCCCGATTCGCCCTGCAGGGCCATTACGGCTATCCCCGGCTGCTGGGAGCAGGGGTGGGGGGGCGCTATTATCCGGTGGCGGATGTGGCCCACCTGGCGCTGGAGCTCGGTCTCAGTCTCTCCGGCTTCTTCGGCGCTACCCCCTCACAGGTGATTCATCTGGACACCCGCGTCCTGGCGGGGTTTGCCCCGGCTGGCCGGTTGGGGTGGCTGGTGCAGCCGGTGTTCTCAACCGGCCCCGGGTTGGCGGCGTCCTTTGTCACCTACGGGGAGCTGCCGGTACCGCCGTACGTTGACCTGTACTGGAACGTCCTCAATGCGGGGGTGGAGGTTGGGCGAGGGGCGCTGCGGGTCTTTGCCCGTCTGGGCTTCTCCTACTTTTTCAGCGGGGACCGCAGTCTGATGGACGAGGGGGTGTCTGAGCGCTTCGCTCCGGAAGCGCTCTCGGGGGTGATGTGGCGATGGTGAGGCCGCAGAATCGACGGTGGAGACGCGCCGCTGCGCGCCCCGGAGCCGCCAGCCTCCTCATGGCAGCTGTTCTGGTGGGGGCGGTTCTATCGGGGTGCGACCTGATGATTGCCGGCACCGTTCCGCCGTACCTGACCTACGCCACCGCAGAGCTGGACCTTACCGGAACGCTGCCCGCATCGATCCGGGAGGTACAGCTTGAGGTGGTCCCTGCAGGCCCGGAAAACGAATCTGTCTTTGTCCTGGTGGTACGGCCCGATCAGGCAGGCCCTGACACGATGGTGATGGTGGACTCACGGGTGGCGGTGCCGAGGGTGCGCCAGGACAGTACGGATGTCACCCGCTTTGATACCCGGCCGTTCCGCCGCACCGACGGGGGAGTCCAGGTGGGCAATCTGGTATATGACCCGGTGGTACGGACCCTCGCGAACGCTCCCAGAATAGAGGGGCGATTCCGGCCGACGCTGCTGAAGGATCTGGATGGTGAGTACTTCTTCATGGAGCTGGCCAGCCCGACGAGCCTGCGCATCCTGCCCTATGACGCGTCGTTTATTTCAAGCGGTGGGGAAGACATTCTTCCTGTTGCTGCACTGGGATTGACGGACCCGATAGAGCATTTTGAGGCCCGTATGTTTGGTCCTCTGGAGGTGGATCTGGTTCTGGTGGATGACCAGAGGTGGTTCTGGTTTGCAACGATCATCCCCGGGGTGGGGGTGGAACGTGAGGCGTTCCCCCTCGACCTGGACTTCGACGTGGATACGGTGTCGATCCAGCGGACCGACCGGGGCATCATCGGACGCACCTACGAGGGAGAACTGGTGCGTCTCGACCGGGAAACCGGCGTGGTCCTCGACCGCTTCAACCCCACCGGGACCGATCGACGGCGCGACGAGGTGGATATTATCTTTGACCCCGGGGGTCGCTTTTACGTCCTCTTTGATCGCCAGCGAAAGATTCTGTACCGGGTGGCCTCATGGTGGTGAAACGTCTTCTTTTTGGGGGGCATCTTCTGCTCTGTGCCGTTGTGCTGGTCTCGGCAATGCCAGAAACGGCAGACCCCCGCGGCGCCCGGTTTGCTCTGGTGGTGGAGAACGGTACCGCTGATCCTGCGGTGGATCTGCTTCTTGACGCCGCCCGCGCGGCAATTGTGGACCGGGAGGACGCGTTCTGGTTTCTCCTTTCCGAAAGAGACACCGAGAGCGCCCGGGGGGTGCAGGCGGAGATGCTGGCGGTGCTCCGTGCCGATGCTGATGTGGACACAGACGATGCCGGCTCGGACGGCGGCGACCGGCAGTATCGTGTGTCCCTGCGGTTCTACCGCATCAGCCGGGACGGGGTAACCCCGGTGGGCGAGCCGGAGGCAGAGGCTGCGGTAACGGTCCGTCTGGATCGGGCAGGGCGGTATCAGCGCCCGGCAACCTGGGAGACCCTGGTAACTGCGGTGGGCCGGGTGGTGGATTCGGCCCGTCCGATAGCAGAGGTGACCGTTTCGTCTCCAATACCCTTCACCCTGACCGGTGTTCCCGGTTGGATCCAGGAGGACCTTGCCGGTGACGCGGTACGGTCGGTAACCCTGGCCCTGCGGACCCTGAGAACCTACCGCTTCACTATGGACGCGCCTGGCCATCGTTCCGAAGAAATCCTCTTTTACCTCGACCAGGAGCCCATCTCCATTTCGGTGAGACCGCGCAAGTACCCCCGCCATACGGTAGCGTTCATGGCGCGGGGAGTCTCCTGGCCGGGACTGGAATACCAGTGGTATGACTCCCGCACACGCTGGACCGTCCACGGCGGGGTGACCTCCTTCGCCCTGGGAGTAACCCCGCTTCGGCAGATGGCCGAGCTCTTTGACGATGGCAACCGCACCGACCGACAGCCACAGGTCTTCACGTCTTTGCCCCTGACAGAATTTGAGGTTGGCGGGGGGCGGCTCCTTGGCCATCGCGACCTGATCGGCCGCTGGCACCTCAGCGGGTCTGCGGTGGTGCGGTTGTTTCACGGCGATCCGGCGGTGGCACTGGAGCCGGTGATGCCCCTGGCGTTGCGGATCGGTCTTGGACGGGAGCGTGAGTTGTGGGGGCGGTTTTTTCTGAGCCAGCGGGTGGCCACGGAGTGGTACTGGCCGGTGCAGCAGGAGTTCCTGCGGCCGTTGCCCTGGGCGTACCAACTGGGTCCGGCGGTCTGGCAGCTGCCGGTGTACCGCATTGGGTTGAGGGTGGTGTTATGATGCGAGACCGACTCATGGCCGCTTCAGCGCCGGTAACGCTCTTTGTACTGGTGCTGATTCTGGCGGGCTGCGATCTGATCCCCTTTGACGAGACGGCGTCAACCGGAGCGCAACGGGCGGCGGAGCTCACCAGAGTTGCCTCCTTCGAGATTACCGGGTTCGATGGCTCCTTTCAGGATCGCGAGGGTTCCCTTCAGGGATTCCTCCCGGACAGCGCTGGTTCAACATCGGGGTATCTGATAGGGGAGTCGGATTATTTTCTGCTGGTCTGGCGTGTGGAGCAGGGCCGGGTGATCGGTTCACCTGACGCGCCTGCGGTGTTCGATCTGGTGGACCGCCGGGGGGCGTTCCGCTGGATTGCCCGAGTGGCACATGTTGTCGACGTTGTTGATGCGCCCCTGCCGGTGGCACCCCTGCTGGTGGCGCTGCAACACGGCGATGAGTATGTCCACGTGGAGGTGGTGTCTCGAACTGATGAGGATCTTGAGGGGAACATCTTCCTGACCTGGGAGCCCCTGAACCTGCAGGGCATCCTGGGGGCGAACGCCGGGTTCGTGTCTGCGGAGATCTTCGGGGTGCAGTTTGCGGCGGTGGCGGACGCGCCTGAGCTGGTGGAGATTCAGTTGCTGGCCCGGGACGGTGCCGTAGGGGGAGCTGTCCGGGAGTATTTTGTCCGCTGGAATCCGGATCCGAATCTGGCCTCTCCGGTGGCGTCCTTCCAGGCCGGTAGCCGTCAGTTTCTTCTGCCCACGCGGAGCGACCAGGAGCGTGCCCGACGCTTATCCTATGGGAATGTGGTGGGCACAGAGGGAGAGCGGCGGGGGTTTCTCACCTTTGCCGACGGCGATTATCGTGGTGCCCCCCTGGTCACCAATGCCTGGCAGACCGACGTCGCCGGAGTCCAGCTCACGGAGGTTGAGGAATGGCAGGAGCGGATTCAGGCGGTGAGCAGCACCGGTATCATCCGGGGGAGCTCCACCGGGTTCACCGCGCTCATCGACACTCGGGCCGAACCGGGCTCCCGCCGCAGCACCATCGATCTTGGTACACTCTGGTACGCCGGTGAATATCCCCTGGACGGGACGGGGGAGCTGAGAAATCTGTACAGCTCGGTGGGGTACGCGGACACCTTGGGTGAGCCCCGGGTCACCGTGGGTATATTCAGGGACTGACCCAGCGCGGCGGGCGTCAGCAGTCGACGCTACCTACCGCAGCAACTCTTCCAGTTCCGTAAGGAGCTCTACCAGCGCTGGGTCGGCGCCGCGGCGGGCACTTCTGATGAGGCTCAGCCGCTCCGTGGCGGTTTCGGCAAAGGAGATCTCTGTCAGCAGATCAGCCGCGTCAAGAAGGGCGTTCTCGCGGCCACTTGCCAGGAACGCGGCGTCGAATCGTTCCACCTCGCTGGCCATGCCGGGGAAGAAGCGGCGCATCGACGCTTCGTTGAAAAACCGCTCCAGAGCAACCCGGGCGGTCATCACCTGGGCCTGATCTGAATCTGCCGCTACCGCTACCGCCTGCCGGCGGTAGTCTTCCCATGCGAGACCGGCGGCGGATAGATCTGTTTCCAGGTCCCGCAGGCGCTCCAGTTCCGCTAGAGTGGCCGGGTCGAGGGCGGTGCCTCCCCGAGCCTGGGCGATGGCCAGCTCTTCCAGTGTCTGCAGCAGCTCCTCTTCGGTTTGCCCCAGGGTGGCTTCCCGTGCAGCGACTGTTTCCTCCAGCTGTTGGGCTCGCTGCCGTGCTGCTGTCAATTGTTCGTCCCGTTGGGCCAGGTCATTCTGCAGGCGGGTCAACTCGATCTGTCCAGCGGTACCACCCGTTTCCAGTTCGGCTACACGCTGGCGCAGCTGTTGCGCCTCTGTGGTCAGCCGGGTGAGCTCTGTCCGGGAGGCGGCCAGGGCGAGGCTCTCCGCTGCCAGGTCATCGGCGAGGGCGGCGCGATCAGCCTCAAGCTCTGCTGCCTGGCCGGTGAGGGCTGTCAACGCTTCTGCGGATTGGGATTCCATCGCGGCCACCGCCAGGGCCACCCCCTCGGCGGCGTCGGACCGGAAGCGGGAGCGGCTGAACTCGTCCAGAACACGCAGATACCCTGTCAGCGCCGCGTCAAGATCGCCGTCGGCGCGGGCAAGATCCGCCGCAGTGAGAACTGACTGGGCCTCCTGGTTGATGGAGGCCAGCTCCGCAGCACTCTGTTCTCCGTCGTCCCCGGCATCGGCATCACCGATAACCCGAAAACTCTCGCTCACTGCGGGGATCACCTCCAGGGCCTGTCGGTACAGAGTCAGCGCTGCGCCTGCATCACCTGCCGCCA
>SKHA01000291.1 GCA_007117185.1 Spirochaeta sp.
GGGCCAGCACAGTTCAAGGGTGGCACAGCCCAGGACGGACAACTGGCACACTGAATGGTCCCAGTCATGGTTCTTGATGAAGCTGTGGCTGGACAGGAAGATGGAGTTGTGGTCCATGGCGATGGGCCCCGGAGGTACCGTCTGCTCCACCGGGTGCGGAGTGGAGAACTTCTTTACTATTCGCACGGCGGAACCATCGCAGGAAAACAGTTCGTCCAGAGCGGGGAACGCCACGATCCCCAGCCAGGGACGACGCTTACGCAATACCCCCACGGAAATTCCGAACAGCGGCATCTGGTGCACAAAGTTTCTGGTTCCATCGATGGGATCGACCATCACCACGAGTTCCGGTTCGTTCTCCGGATTGTAGTCCCCCGAGTTGGCCAGCTGCCAGAAAGACCCCAGGTGTTCTTCAGAGATGATCTGTGAGTCTGGCAATATTTCCGAAAAGAGGGATACCGCCAGTTCCGAGATGTGAAGATCAACGTTGGTAACGTAACTATCGTCCTCTTTCAGGTGGGCCTGCATTCGTTTCTGTTCCGAGACTGCATAGGCGCTTGCCTCGAGAGCAAACCTGTGCATCACCGAAAAAATTTTCTCTTCACTGTTCATCATTCTTTTCCTTGACATGACGTGCAAGTCGCACCTATCATGAAATATATTTTCATATCATTGTTGATTGAAAAGTATTCGTCAAGGAGGTTTTCGTATGAAATTGCGAGTATTGGTAATTGTTGCGGCTCTGGTAACCCTGACAGCCGCTGGAACGGCGTTTGCCTCGGGAGCGCGGGAGGCAGCACCGGCACAACAGGATAGCGGGCTGCCATCCAATGTGGCCGCATGGCTGCGGGAGCATCAGGTTGGTCCATTTATGGAAGACGCCACCGACTACGATGCGTTGTACCAGCGCGCCCTGCAGGAGCCGGGTCCGGTTACGGTGTACGCGTCATCATCCCGGGGTCCCGCTGCTCTGGCTCAGGGATTCTTCGAGCGGTTTCCCGGTATCGAGGTGGAGTGGATCACCACCGGCACCGCGACGGGGATAGAGCGGGTGATAACCGAGCAGGAAACCGGCGCCTACACGGCGGATGTGCTCTTTGTGTCGGACTTTCCGACCCAGGTGAGCGTGTTGAATGCCGCTCATATGCTCTTTTCGTGGGTTCCGTCGGAGCTGCGGGGAGTCATCCCCAGGGAATACCAGCAGCCCCTGCTGGCCCAGCGGTATGAGGCGCGGGTTGTCTTCTTTAATGACCACAATCAGAGCACCGCGCCCATCGAGTCGTGGTGGGATCTGACCACACCCGCCTGGAACGGACGGGTTGTGATGGAAGATCCCCGGGTCAGCGGGTCCACCCTGGACCTGATGACAACCTTTGTACTGAACGCTGATGAGATGGCCGCAGAGTACCGCCGGGTCTTCGGTCGGGATATTCAACTCACCACTCCCAATGCGGGATACGAGTTTGTAAAGCGCCTTGCCGGAAACAACCCCGTACTGATCGCCCGGGACAGTGAGGGGCGGTTTGTCGCGGAGCCACAATCTAACCCACCGGTAGCAGTCAGCTTCGCCTTCAGTCGTATTCGCGACGCTGGCGACCCCAGCCACGGAAATCTGAGCTGGAATGTCGCTACGGAACTGCAGCCGAAGATCGGTATGCTCTATCCGTCCGGCGCCAACATTCCGTTTCGAGCACCAAATCCCAACGGAGCAAAACTGGTGATCAGCTGGCTTCTTGGAGATGAGCAGGGCGGCGGCGGCATGACTCCCTGGAACGTACCGGGCAACTGGCCCTCACGGATCGACGTGAGAGACGTTCCGGACCACCCCTTCCAGCCCGGCAAGGCCTGGGCGGTGGCTGATCTGGACTTCTGGCTGATGGATCCTGCAGGTCTCTTTGCGATTCAGGATCAGGTTCTTGAGTTCGTCCACGAAAACTTTCGCTGATGAACCGTCGATCCGTATCCACCAGGGTTCGTTGGGGGCTGCACGAAATCGTGCAGCCCCGGTTTGTCCTGAATGTTGTTCTTGCAGCGGTGCTGGTCGTGCTGATCGTCATGCCTGCTGTAAGTCTTGTGTATCGTTCCTTTACCGCGTCGCTGGTGGATTCCTTTCGGATTCCGGGAGTCCAGCGAGGTGACCTGATCCTGCACCACTGGCAGCGGGTCATCGTTACGCGGTCGGCTTTCTTCGTTCCCCTGTTCAACTCGCTGCTGGTTGCGGTAGGGACCGCACTGGTGGCGATGGTGATCGGGTCAGCTCTGGCGTGGCTGGTTGTACGCACAGATCTGCCCTTTCGCCGTTCTCTGGCTCTGATGGCGGTCGTTCCGTACATGCTGCCTTCCTGGGCGCTGGCCCTCCCCTGGCTGGAGTTTTTCAAGAACACCAGCGCCGGCAGGCCCCCGGGGTTCCTGCAGGTACTGACTGGTATTGAGGTTCCCACCTGGCTGGTCTTCGGGCCGGTGCCGATCATCATTGTCATGGGTCTGCACTACTTTCCCTTCGTATATCTCATCGTCTCCAGCGCGTTGACAAACATCGATTCTCAGCTGGAGGAGGCGTCGGAGTTGCTGGGAGCGACCCGCTGGCAGACCCTCCGGAGTGTCACCTTCCCGGCGATTGTCCCGGGGCTTTTTGCCTCGCTGCTCCTGGCCTTTGCCCGCACCATCGGCACGTACGGTACCCCGGCGCTCCTTGGGGGGCCGGTGGGTTTCACGGTGCTGCCGGTGCAGATCCGTTCATTTCTGCGGATGAACCTGGCCGCCCGAGCCTACATTCTCTCTATCGGACTGATTCTGATTTCTGTGGTACTGCTGTACCTCAACCAGCGCCTGGTAGGTACCCGGAAGAGTTTCTCCCTGATCGGGGGAAAAGGGTTCAAGACCCGGCCGGTAACGCTGGGGAAGGCGGGGCCGTGGATATCCGCCGGGGCGCACGTGTTTCTCATTGTCTCTGTTATTCTTCCGCTGCTGCTGCTGTTCTGGTCCAGTTTCATGGAACGAGCCGGATCCTACAATCTGAGCAATTTTACCCTGCACTACTGGTTCGGGGCCGGTGACCAGGCAATATCTGCCGGAGAGCCCGGCCTCTTCCGTAACCCCAGGGTTATCCGGGGCACCTTCAACAGTCTTCGTATCGCCATCTTCGGCGGTGCCATCTGCGCCGTTCTGGGTATGCTGATCGGATATTCCGTGGTAAAGGGCCGGGGCAAGACGTTCTCCCAGTTTCTGGAAAAGGTGTCGTTCCTGCCGATGCTCATTCCCAGCATCGCCTTCGGAGCGATCTATATGAGCTTCTTCGCCAGGCCCATCGGCCCCCTGCCGGCGCTGTACGGTACGATGGCGCTGATGGTTCTCCTGGTGGTGGGCAAACAGCTGCCGTTCACCACTAGAACGGGTATCAGTTCGATGTTTCAGGTAGCCGGTGAGCTTGAAGAGGCGGCGGAGATTTCCGGGGCATCCTGGCCGCGACGATTTCTGAATATTATCTGGCCGTTGACCCGTTCCGGTTTCATCTCCGGGGTGCTTATCGTCTTCATTACCACCATGCGGGAACTCAGCCTCTTTATTCTTGTCATTACCAGCCGCACCGAGGTTCTGACAACGCTGACATTCAGCTACGCCGAGATTGGTCAGCAGCAGCTCAGCAACGCGCTGATGACGCTCCTCATTATGATCATCCTGATAGTAACGGCGATGATCAAGCTGTATGAGCACCTGTCCCGGCGCCATCGACCAGCATAGGTCGTTCGTTAATCAGTAAGGAGAGTAGAAGATATGGGAAGCATTGAGGCAGTACACATTCGCAATGTGACAAAGACGTTTGGTTCCACAGTGGCGGTTAATGATGTGTCCCTGACCATCCCTGCCGGTTCGTTCACCACCCTTCTGGGACCTTCCGGGTGCGGCAAGACAACGTTGCTACGGATTCTTGCCGGCCTTGAACAGGCTGACAATGGACAAATCCTCGTCGGTTCGTCGGTGATCTACGATTCGGAACAGGCGATAAACGTCTCGGCTCGTAAACGGGGAATCGGTCTGGTATTTCAGTCGTATGCGCTGTGGCCCCACATGACGGTGTTTCAGAACGTGAGCTATGGACTGAAGCTGCGAAAACTGAGCCACGATGAGATTGAGCAGCGGACGCTGGCGGTCCTCAAGACCGTCGGTATGGAAGGGTACGAAAAACGCTATCCCAGCGAGCTCAGCGGGGGTCAACAGCAGCGGGTCTCCATGGCGCGGATGCTGGTGGTGGAGCCCTCGGTTCTGCTGATGGACGAACCCCTTTCCAACCTGGACGCCAAGCTGCGCCTGAATCTGCGGGCGGAGCTGAAGCGGGTTCATGAGGCCACGGGAATGACCATTGTCTACGTGACCCACGATCAGACTGAAGCGATGACCCTCTCTACCGACGTGGCGGTGATGAACCACGGGGTTGTACAGCAGTGGGCCCCTCCCCAGGAGGTCTATCACAACAGCAGGAACCTGTTTGTCGCTGAGTTCATGGGAACCCCCACAACCAACCGCATCACCGGCACGGTGCAGCTCAAGGAATCCCGGATCTCGCTGATGGGAGGGGTCGCTTCCTTTCCTCTGGGGGCGGAGCTGCAGTCGCTGGTCACGGACGGGGAAACGGTACATCTCAGCATTCGACCGGAAAATATTGTCCTCTCCGCGCAGGAGCAGCCCGGGTCGATCCCGTTGGCGGTCTATGCGTATCTTGATTCCGGTCCTGACGTTCACGTATACCTGCAGGGCCCCGACGGGACTACCATAATTGCCCGGGATGACAACAGGGTGAAACCCGGGTCCGACAAAACACTGCATGTTACCCTGCCGGCGGATGCAGTCCGTCTGTACCGTGACGAGTCCGGGGATCTGATTCAGTAGTCGATAATTCTCTTCAGCAATCCCGCCGGCTCCCGGGTTCTCCCGGTTCACGCACCAGTCGTTACCTGCAGGGGGGGTAGCGCAAGACCCCGAAGGGCGCGCAGGGCAGAGCGTGAGCGGCGCCCGGTGAGCGCGCCCTGGTGGCCGCCCCGCCGCGGGTGGCCCCAACGGGACGGGTGGGGCGGCGGGGCGGGCACGGGGGCTGGAGCGAAGGGGCGGGAGCCCCTTTCAGTTGTGCTTTTCTGGCAGTCCCTTTCCGGGTGACCCCTTCGGCGAGCTGGGGTATATTCGTGGCTATGGCACGAAATGGAGTCGGGTTTGGTGATGTGCGCATTGGACGGTGGCGGAACGTGGTCCTTGCGGGGATTATGCCGCTGGTGTTGAACGCGGTTGTGTGGCCTCTGGTGATGAGTCAGGCGCCGCCGGTGGTGGTGCTGGCGGATCCCCGGCAGGCGATGTGGTACGTGATACCCCTGGTGGGGGTGGTGTTTCTGGTGTGGTGGGTGAAGATGGTGGTACGTACCGCCCGATGGGGCCCGCTGTATTTTCAGCTGTCAGGAGATCCACCGCGCCCGGGGGGACGCGTGAAGGGATGGGTGGTAACCGGAGCAGGCAGTCTGCCCGGAGGAGCTCACGGGGCCGCGCCGGAGTGCACCGTAACCCTGCGGTGCGTTGCCCGACGTGATCGGGTCGGGAAGTCCAGCAAGGAGGTCCAGCGGGTTCTGGCGGAGGTCAGCGAGACGGTAGCGATGGAGCAGGTGGTGACCGCTGCGGGGCGACAGGTTCGGGTGCCCGTGGATTTCGGTCTTCCTGAGAACGCGGCCACCAGCACCGCCGCCAACGAGCGTGGTGAGCGGATCTGGTGGGAGGTTGAGGCGCGCGGTCGGGCGGTGCGGCCGCGGCTGCACGCGGAGATCCGGATACCGGTGGTCCATCTGGCCAGTGCAGCAGAGGCGGATGGGGCAGGCGTCACTGCTGGTGGTTTTGAGAGTCCCGGCGGGGCGGATGCGCACCATCTGATCACCACCGAGGCCCGGGAGCTGTATAGCGAGCTTGAGCAGCGCCGCAGCGAGGCAGATGGACGGGGGGTGTTTGCCCGACTGCTGCGGCCGCGCAGGCAGGCTGAGCACCACGCCGCTACTCCCGGCGGCGAGCCGGTGGTGGTACAGCTGCGCGGCGACGGGGGGGTACGCCGGCTGTGGTCCCTGATTTTTCTGGTTCTGGGGGTAGCGGCGGTCGCCTTCGGTGTCATCCTGGCGGTGCCGGTGGTGCTGGTGGTCGCGTTGATCGTACGCGGCGCGTTGCGACCGGTGATGGTCCGTCTGGCGGTTCAGCCAGACCACCTTGTGTGTGACCGCCTGCGCGGCAGGAAGGTCCGCCGGCGCGAGTGGGCGTGGCCGGATATCTCCACCTGTCAGACCATGGTGGGGGTGCAGTTTCTCACCCTTGGCGGCCTTGTCACCCGATGGGATCTCATGATACAGGCTGGGATGCGCAGCGGAATGGCGGGGTTGCGCATGGAAGACGATGGGATGGCCAACACACTGGCCGGTGTGATCAACAGCCGCGCAGGAGGATGATTTGAAACGACTGCTCCACGTTATTGCAGACTACGCGCCGATGTCTCAGGAGTTCGGCGAGATCCTGCAGCGCATCTGGTCCCAGAACTGGGATCTTGATCTGACGATCATTCCAACCAGCGTTCCCTCGCTGGATACGGTGGGGACGGGGTTTCTCACCTATCAGCTGGCCCTGGGAGAGAACCCTCCGGGGACGATGCTGTACGTGAATACGGCGCCCCGCAAGGAGCGGCGTACCGGGATGGAGGATAACGCCGGGGAGAAGCTGGTCTGGGCCCGCCTTGAGAACGGGGTGGAGCTGGTGGCGGTGAACAGCGGGTATACGTTGTCGTTACTCAGGGAGAGCATTGTGGAACTGCGGCGGCTGGAGGTACCCCACTCGGGCAGTCAGTTCAGAAGCCGGGACTTTTTTCCTCCGGTGGTCTCGGACCTGCTTCACCACCGGACCACCGAGCGTCTGCGGGAGTCCCTTGCGCCCGGTGATATTCCCGGGTTTCCCGAGAGCGCGGTGATGTGGATCGACGGGTTTGGCAACATCAAGACCAGTGTGCGCCGGAGTTCTGATTTTGCCCGGCGGCTGGAGGGTGCCAAGGTGCACATTTCCATCGGTGGCAAGCGCGCCACCGCTCTGGTCACCGGAGTGGCGTTCTCCGTTGACGAGGGAGAGCTGGCCTGGAGCGTCGGGTCCAGCGGGCACGATGACCCCTTCATGGAGATATTTCTGCGCGGCGGCAGCGCTGCGGACCTTTTTGACCACCCCCGGCCGGGGATGGAGGTTATACTGTCGGAGTGAGGGTTTTTCGTTTCTCCGCAGTACTGGCGCTTGTGGTGGTGATCGCGCCGTTGCTGCGCCCACAGGATCTTCCTGATCCGGACGTCCGGGGTGCGGTGGTGCGTCTGGAGGTGGAGGAGCAGGTGATTGCCGGCAGCAGCGCCAGCTCCCAGGGCGAGGCTGAGCGTCGTGAGGTGTTTGCCTTGCACCGGGACTCCGGACGCCTGCTGGAGCATGAACGCTTCCGGGGAGACGACGTCCTGATTTCCCGTAGCATCTTTCACTACAACGACGAGGGCCGCCTCGTGCAGGTACAAAGCTTTGACAGTTCGGATCGGCCCCAGTGGAGCCGGGAGTATCGCTACACCGACTCGGGTAAGCTGGAGCGGGAGATTTCCTTCGGCCCCACCGGGCTGATCGAGCAGGTCACGGCGCATCAGTACGCCCAGGGCGAGCTGGAGCAGGTGACACGGTACCGCTTTGGAACGGAGGTGGTCTGGCGCCGGGTGTACCGCCGGGACGGAGCGCACGCCCTCGCCTGGGACCTGGTCGGGGCCGAGGGAGAACGAATCCGTCAGGTTCGACAGTCCTTCGATTCCCGTGGTCGGCTGGTGATGCAGCAGAGTTTCGACCAGATGGGGGCGATCTGGGAGGAGGTGCGCCACCGCTACGACGCGGACCGCCACGTGATGCACCGCTACGGTCCGGGGGAGCAGTTGCTGGCCCGGGAGGTCACCTATTTCGACGCTCAGGGAAACCCGGTGCGGCACGAGGTCCGGCGGGGAGGAGAGGAGACGGTGTCGGTAGTGGTCACCAGCGAGTACCGCTATGACCTGCATGCCAACTGGGTGTACCGCCAGACGGTCCACACCGGTGGAGACGGGAGCGTCACCCGGCGGATCGTGGCCCGACGCGCCATCGAGTACGCTGATGGTGGGTTTCGATGAGGGGCGGCGCCGGATGAAAGGTGGTCGCTCCCTCTTCGCCCGGGCGTTCCTGCTGATGCTGCTCTCCCAGGTGATCCTGGTAGCGGGGCTTTCCGGCGTCTTCGTCCTGGCGGTGCAGCGCTCGGTGGAGAGCTGGAATATCGACCGGGGGCAGCAGCTTCAGAACCTCCTCATTCCGGAGATCTCCGAGGTGTATCGGACCCAGGGTCGGCTACCGGAGACGTATCTGCACCGGGCGCTGGATCCCTTCATCACCGGAACGGTTTCGGCGTACATCACCAACGCGACGGGAGAGGCGGTGTATCTCAACGTTGCGGGGCAGCAGTATTCAGTTCACGATCCAGTGGTGTTACAGGAGCAGCTGGAAACGTTGCCGGACATCATGGGTTCGCCTGCGGTGATTCTTGAGGGTGGCAGTGTTGTGGGGTATCTGTACACCGACACCCGGCGCTTTCGGGAGGATCTGACCAATCAGCGGCTGTTGCAGAGTCTGTTCTCCATCGCCCTTGGGGGGTCGCTGGCGGCGTTGGTGGGGGCGTTTCTGGTAGCACTGCTCTTTTCGCGCCTTATGGCCAGGCAGGCCGGGGAGCTCGCCCGGGGGATCACCGAGCTGGCCGGGGGCAGCCGTACGGTGTTGTTCCGGGCGGGAGGACCGGTTGAGCTTCAGGAGATCGCCCGCTCGGCGGCAGTTCTCCAGACCCAGCTCAGCCGGGAAGAGGAGTTGCGTCGGCGCTGGACCGAGGACATCGCCCACGATCTGCGCACCCCGGTGACGGCGTTGAAGACGCAGCTGGAGGGGATGACCGAGGGGTACATCGCGGTGACACCGCAACGAACGGAGCTGCTCTTCCAGGAGGTCCTGCGCATCGAGCGTCTGGTCACGGATCTGCGGGATCTCAGCCAGATGGAGTCCCCGGAGGCGTCGGTGACGATGGGTCCGGTGGATCCGGGGGCGTTCATCACGGAGGTGGGATCAGGGTATCACGCTCGCAGTCGGGAGCAGGGGGTAGAGCTGGAGGTGGAGGCCGGTGGCGGGGTCTTCTCCGGTGATGAGCACCTGCTCAGGCGGGCGGTGGGAAACGTGCTGGATAACGCCTTTCGTCACGCCCGGGGTGAGGCGCCAAAGGTGGTCCTGCGAACCCGCAGGGATACGGCTGGGTTCTGGTTCGAAGTGGAGAACAGCGGCGAGATCGCCGAGGTGGAGTTGTCCCGGGTTTTTGACCGCTTCTATCGCGGAGCAAACGCTACCGGTAGTCCCGGGTCGGGGCTGGGGCTCTCCATCGCCCGGGCGATTGTGATCCTCCACGGGGGAGCCATCGGAATGAGCTGCGGAAACGGGGTCACGACGGTGCGGATCTGTCTGCCTCCGGGGTGAAGCGGTAGCCGTAGCCGCGGACGGTTGAGATCCAGCCGCTGTCACCCAGGTGCATGCGGATGTTGGCGATGTGGGTGTCTACGGTGCGGCCGGAGCCGCTGTGCAGGTACCCCAGGCACTCCCCGAGGATGCGTTCCCGGGAGATCGCCTGGTCCGGGCGAAACGCCAGGTACGAGAGGATCTCCCACTCGGCGTTGGTGAGATGAATTTCCGTTTCGTTGAGGCTGGCTTTGCGCAGGGTGGTGTCCAGATCCAACTGCTGTGCGCCCCGATGCCAGGTTCCCCGTGTGCGGACCACGTCACCCCCCGTTGCGGCACGGCGCATCACCGCTTCGGTGCGTAGCAGCAGTTCCTTGGTGGAAAAGGGTTTCACGATGTAGTCGTCGGCGCCCAGTTCAAACCCCATCACCCGGCTCGATTCGGAGTCACGGGCGGTAAGGAAGAGGATCGGCACGTCCGATTGCTCGCGTATGCGACGGGCCACCACGAAGCCGCTGATATCCGGGAGCATCACGTCCAGGATCACCGCGTCCGGGGGTGTGGTCGCCAGCGCCTCCAGCACCGGCTGCCCCCGGTCGAACGGATGCACCTCGTAGTCGTGGAGCTGGAAGTACTCCACCACGCCGTCCAGGATGAGCTGGTTATCCTCGACGACAAAAACCCTCTTCGGGGATGCGCTGTTTCCATCCACGCCGACCATACTACCGCAGAACACAGATTGACGAAACGGATTGACGAAACCTTGACAGTTTCCCGGCAGTTCCTTGGCAGAACCCTTCTATCATTGGAGTCAGGAGGAATCGATATGGCACATACAGACTACGACAGGATGAGAGATCAGGTTCAGAAACGGATCAATCAGGAACCGGCGATCGCCGACCCATCCAGAATCAGCGTCCGCGCAGAGAAGGTGGGGGGGCTGTTCAAACGCCACCCCGTGGTGATTCTTGAAGGGACGATCAGCAACGAGTCCGAGGGCAGCCGTGCCGCGGAGGTAGCCCGGGCGGTTCTTGGTGACAGCGACGCCGTCGAGATCGAAAACCGGCTGGTAGTTCCGCTGATCTGAACGCTCTCGCACCAGTAATTGTTCGATCGAAAAAGAGAACCCCTGTCGTCCCTGGGGGAGAGGGATGACAGGGGTTTCAATGTGTCTGAGTTGTTGGGGCTGGTTTACTGCAGGTTTGCCAGTGCCTGCTGCAGTGTCGGGTCCTGCTGGACCTCAATCACCAGCTCGTTGAAGCGAGCCACCGAGAGGCCTGCATCTTCTACAAGGGCGATCATATCTTCCTGATTGGCCATCTGGATATCGCCGATATCGCCGATCACCTCCTGATACGCTCTCGCTTCGGCCTGTTCAACCGTTGAGGGTACCGATCCGGTGGCCTGAACCTCCTGATGGATCTGCATAAAGCGATCGTTATCAAGGGGGGCCTGGGTGATAATCGCTTCGATCTCCGAGTTGACCCGCTGCTGCACCTCCTGGACGCCCATCAGCGCAACGGCGAAGTTTTCGAACTCCCTGGAATCCGGGTCCACCTGTGCGGTGGCCACACCGGCGGTTACCACCATCATTACAAGAGCGGCTACAATCAGCCTTGTCACTTTGTCTGTTCTGCATCGTTTCATACGTCACAACCTATCGAAGCGATGTCAGTGTCCCGACCAGATCGTGTCAAGATTCTGCAAATTCCGGGGTCTCGACGCGAAAGACCCAGCGTCTGTCCAGGAAGTATTTCAGCGTGTATCCCCCAACCAACCCGATCGTCCCTCCCAGATAGTGGGCACCTTCGGTGGGTATCAGGTAGAAAAACGTGAGCTCCGTACCCCAGAAGAGGGCGGTGGTGAACACCCCCATCAGGGTGTAGAGGGCAAAGGTTTGCATATTGTGGGCTGCGTCCCGGGTGTGGTAGCGGAAGATCCAGCGCTTGTCCAGGACGTATTTGGTGACCAGACCGGTGGCAGTTCCCGCCAGCATTCCCAGGTAGACCGCCGCATCAGCAGGCATTACCAGGGCAGCCGCAGCGGTGGCCACGATCCACTGGGTGCCCATGTTCACCCCCGTGGCAATCGCCGCAAAGAGGGCGTACCGGAGTGCCAGAGACGCTACCACTGGTACGCCCAGATAATGACACCCAGCCAGATCGCTACCGTCCCCTGAATCCACCGATCGTGCAGGACCAGGTCGGCCACGTCGCCACCCTTGCCTTGCGCTACCACCCGCAGCAGATAGCGGAGCAGACCAAATACAACCAGCGGGACGGTGTACAGTAGTCGGGATGCCACGAAGCGACGCTGGACCTCCGGGTCAATCACGTAAAACGCGTAGGTGACAATGGTCAGTACCGCAGCGATAACCAAATAGATCGTAACCAGCTCAGGCGTGTACTCCGCAAGGACCGACCGATGGGTTGTTGCCTCTGCATGCTGCAGCTCTTCCCGGCGCTTGCCGAAACCCAGAAAGAGCGAGAGGAAGAAGGTAACCAGGACCATCCAGTGGGACACCGGAACGCTGATCGCTACCGCGCCGGCGACCACCCGTAGCATGAACCCGGCAGCAATGACCATGATGTCCACCAAAACGACGTGCTTTAGTGTCAACGTGTAAGCTATGTTGATACCCAGATACGCTGCTACGATGGCACCGACGTTCCGGCTCACCGCCAGCGCGAGAGCGATCGCCACCGAAGCAAGAATCGCAACAAAAACCACCGCAACCCGCGGCGACACCCTCCCCGACGCCACCGGCCGGTAGCGCTTAACAGGGTGCCGTGCGTCCCGCTCGCGGTCAACCACATCGTTACCGGAATACACTGCGGAAGAAGCCAGAGAAAATGCCCCCATAGTCAGCAACACCGCCAGCACCGCCTCCGGGTCAAGAAACCGGAAAGAAAAGAGCATCGGCGCCAGGACAAACAGGCTCTTCACCCAGTGGCCAGGGCGCATCAACTCAAACAGTGCCTTCACCCAGTATTCCGTTGCGCAGGGAAGTGATGGTGGCCACGTCGAACTGGGCACCGGTTCGCTGAATGATCTCCTCCGCCAACAACCCGGCGATCTCGCCGCAGCGCTGCCGGTGGAAACCCCGGGCCATCCCCGCCAGAAATCCGGCGGCGTACATATCTCCTGCCCCGGTTGTGTCCCGGGGAACAACCAGGTTTCCCCCCACCCGGGTGAACTGCAGCGCCCCGTCCCCATCCTTCCAGGCGAGGACCGACCCATCCTTGCCAGCCTTCAGCGCCACTGTATCGACCATCTCCGCCAGAGCACCGGCGGCAGCGTCCCCCTCAAGATCCAGCAGGATCGCCGCCTCTCGCCCGTTGGCAAAGACAACGTCCACCCAGTCCCCCAGAAGCTCAAGAAAATCGCTGCGATAGCGCTCCACCGCAAAGGGATCAGCAAGATCGAAGACGATGCGCCCTCCCTCCTCACGGGTCACCGCCATCGCCCGGCGAATCGCCGCCTTCTGCGTCTCCGTGTCCCACATATAACCGGTGAAGTAGAGGATGCCCCCGCCCCGCACCGTTTCCCGCAGGAGCGGTTCGTCAAGATCAGCGGTACCGAACTCCTGACACATACCGAGGTGGGTGTTCATCGTCCGCTCACCGTCATCGGTAACCAGAATGATACTTGAACCGGTGGCCCCCTCCCCGCGAACCAGCCGGGAGGTGATCCCGTAGTCCCGGACCTGGCGGTCATAGGTCAGCCCGAACCCATCGTTACCAATCTTCCCGCAGATCACCCCCGGCGTCCCCAGCCCCGCCAACGCCAGCAGGGTGTTGGGCCCCGACCCGCCGGGATGATACTGGGGCTCCTTCCCGGAGAAATGCTGGAGAATCTCCTGCTGCCGGTCCTGGCTGACCAGGTGCATAATGCCCTTGTCCAGCCCCAGCACCACCAGGTCTTCATCTGAGGCATGAAACACAACGTCAATCAAGGGATTACCAATGCCGAATACTGAAACCATGCCGAGAGTATAGGCGAAACGAAACCAAAAAAAAACGGCCTCCCCGTTCAGGGAGACCGCTTTTTGGTCGTAACGTTCACACGATTGGCAACCGGCGCAGCCGGTCACCGACCGGTGTCGTCGGTGTTGCTTTCTTCGTCGTCGTTTTCCTGGTCGTCTTCGTCCGGGATGAACTGGTGATCCACCGGTCCACCCGGATTCAAATATTCCAGGTAGGAGGTATCTTCGGCTCCGGTATCGGCGCGTTCCGCCTTTTCCCGTCGCTTGATCTCCTGCTTCTTTTTTTTGTTCAGCTCGCGCCGACGCTTTTCACCGCTGTAGTTGTTACGCGCCATCCCGCTCAGTAAGCGCCGTAGCCGCCGCGTCCACCGCCGCCACCGCCACCGTAGCCGCCGCGTCCGCCGCCACCACCGCCGCCACCGCGACGTCCACCACCACCACCGCCACCACCTTCGGTGCGGGGCTGCGCTTCATTTACGCGCAGGGGGCGACCATCAAGGTCTGCGCCGTTCATCTGCTCAACAGCAGTTGCCGCGGCGTTGTCGTCTTCCATCTCCACGAAACCGAAGCCCCGGCTGCGGCCGGTGTCCCGGTCTACCACAATTCGGGCATCCGTAACGGTGCCGAAGTTGGAAAACGCGGAGCGGAGACCTTCTTCTTCCGTACGGAAGCTCAGGTTACCTACATAGAGTGTCTTTGCCATCTGGGTCCTTCCTCTTGGGGAAGATAGTGCTGATCCGGTTCATTCTCACGACGGAACTGCGTCTGAGGCACGCCGGGGATTACCATCCACCCCTTTCAATAATGTATGGTCCGTCGAGATGTTTCGGTAGGGGGAGTTTTTCTATGCAAAGGCAAGTTAACGTTTCCATCCGAGCAGTCTACAATCGTACCTGTCTCAGTGTGCCCCGAAAATGGAAGTTTGGCAAGTACTTTCGGTTCACAGCCGATCTATTTCAGTCCAGACGGCTCATTTCCAGTAACTCCTGCCACCGGCGGGCCTGGAGATCCCATCGCCAGAGGGTTTGTACCGCACCCCGCTGCGCCGGCGGCTCAACCGGAACGCCCAGCAGGGTGGCAGATGCCACGTCACGCAGGTACAGAAACGTCTCGTCACGATCGTACTCTTCCAGCCGCGGGGGCAGCCCCGCGTCCTGGCTGTACCAGATCGCCCCACCGTCGTTCCAGAGCGTTCCCACCACTCCCAGACGGAAGACCGCGCCGCGCAATCCATCCCGGGTCGCGTCATTCTCTGACGGTACCGCCGCAGATCTTCGACCCGACCCGGCCAGCGGGGCCAGCGCCGAGAGGAGTACCTGCGAGGAGACGGCACCACGAATGCGGCGCATCTCTTCACCATCGCTGCCCAGGATGATCATCGAAGGCAGTCGCTGCACCTCCCAGTGGCGCCAGCCAGGATCGCTGTCGGGAATGCGCACCGGAATGAAACCGGCGTTGACCAAACTGACCACCTCCGGTCGGTCCAGAACATTCTCATCCAGCCAGACACAGGGGTCGCACCACGCTCCGGCGGTAACCAGGACCAGCACTGGTGTTCCCCGTTGCTGCGCCTCAGCCAGAGCGGCTTCACTGTCGGTGCGCCACGTAATCGTTTCCGCCTGGACAATCGCGAAGGATCCCGCAACCATTGCTACCAGCACCATCGTCTGCGGTCTGATCACAGTCCACCTCCCAGTCGGGTCCGGCCGCGGAGGCTGCGGGCCAGGGTGAGCCGGTCGGTGTACTCCAGGTCACCGCCTACCGGGATCCCCAGGGCCAGCCGCGTCACCGCTACATCGTCGATCCCTTCCAGCTGCTGCGCCACGTACAGCGCGGTGGTATCTCCCTCCACGGTGGGGTTGGTGGCGATGATCAGCTCTCGCACCTCTCCGGAACGGGCGCGGGCAATCAACGCTCCTACCGAGAGGTCTCCCGGCCCCACCCCCTCGATGGGTGAGATCACCCCGCCAAGGACGTGATACAGCCCGTGGTACTCGTGACTCCCTTCCATCGCCGCAACGTCCTGGGGTTGCTCAACCACGCAGATGGTAGAGCGATCACGACCGCTGTCGGTGCAAACCCCGCAGGGGTCCTCTTCGGTGTAGCTCCCGCAAACTGAGCAGCGATGGATCGTCTCGTGCAGGGTATCCAGCAGCGCCGCCAGACGCTGTGCCTCGGCCTGCTCTCCCGTAAGGATGTGATAGGCAATACGGGTGGCGCTCTTGCGGCCCAGCCCGGGCAGGCGGGAGATGCTGCGGATCAGCTGCTCCAGGGTGTTCATCCCATGAGGTCCGTCGGCAGGGCGTCCCGAAGGGTCTCCTTGATCCTCGCTGATGCGTCGTTATGGGCTGCCCGGATCAGATCCTGGAGCATGGTAACGTCGTCGGGATCTATCGCCTCTTTCTGAATTTCCACGTTCTGAATCTGAAACTCGCCGTTCATGGTGATTTTGACCATTCCCGCCCCGGCCGTTCCGGTCACGGAGATCTGCCGCATCCGCGCCTGCGCTTCCTGCATCTTCTCCTGAAGCATGCCCATGTTCTTCAACAGGTCCATCGGGTTCATTCGTCTTCCTCCATGATCTCACCGCGGAACACCCGGCGTACCATCTCTACACGTTCGTCCGCCGGAGTCTCCGTCGGCTTCTCCACCGACGGCTCATCGTTCAACCAGTCCCGTCGGTCTCCCACCACGATCTTCACCCGCAGTGTTTCCCGGTGCAGTACCGCCATCGCCGCCTGCTGTACCGCTTCGCGATCGCTCTCCAGGGAACTGGCGCCAAAGTCGTCAACAAAGCCGATGGTCAGGTCCGTCTCCGAAAGGTTCCACAGCCGTGCCCGGGTCAGCAGCGAGGCGACGCTGATCCGCTGGGTCCGGAAACGGGCGACGATCTGTTCAACTTCGTCGGTTGAGATCCCCTGAAAAATCACCGACGAGGGGTCCCAGGGGTCAGCGTCCCCGGAAGTCGAGTCGGCACCCTCCCTCGTCTCGGTTTCGGCGTCGGAGGCGACTCCCGGTTCACCGGGACTTCCGTTGTCGTCCTGTCGATCCTGGTCACCCTCAACGCGCTGGCGGTGCGCCGCCACGTGGAGCAGCTCCTGCTGCAGGTCTTCTATCCGCTTCACCAGTTCCTGCGGCGAGAGCCGCCCCTTCAACCCGGCCAGGCGGCTCAAGGTCAGCTCCAGGTCGAACCGCTGATTCACCGAGTAGCGCAGATCCCGGTACAGCTGCAGAACCAGCTCGTTAGCCCCCTCAAGCTGATCCCGGGAGAAGCCGCCGCGCACTGACTCGGGGATGCGCTCGCTGTTGATCCCGATTACCGATTCCCGGTGAACCCCGTTGACGATCAGCAGCACCGTCCGCAGGTAGTCCGCCAGGTCCATGGTGAACCGCTCCACTGATACCCCGGCGAGGATCGCCTCTTCAGTGAGGGACAGGACGCTCTGTACGTCCTGTCGCACCACCGCTTCCATCAGCGCGTTCAGGCGCTCCAGCCCCAGCAGCCCCAGCTTCTCGTGGATCATCTCCAGGGAGATGTGGTTGTCGGAAAACGCCAGGACCTGGTCGAAGAGGGTATAGGCGTCGCGCAGGCTCCCGGTGGCCTCCCGGGCAATCCACCCCAGGGCGTCCTCCTCGGCGGTCACTCCCAGCTCCTTCACCGTGTCGCTGAGGAGCTCCCGGATCTTTTCCAGGGGAATGAGGCGGAAGTTGAACTGCTGGCAGCGGCTGCGGATCGTCGCCGGGACCTTGTGAATCTCGGTGGTGGCGAAGATGAAGACGATGTACGGCGGCGGCTCCTCTATTGTTTTCAGCAGCGCGTTAAACGCACTGTTGGAGAGCATGTGCACTTCGTCGATGATGTAGATCTTGTAACGGGAGCTGTTGGGCGCGAAGAGGACCTCGTCCTTTATCTGGCGCACGTCGTTGACGGAGGTGTTGGAGGCGCCGTCGATCTCGATCACGTCCAGGGCGGTCCCCCGGGCGATATCTTCGCTGCCGTCCCAGTTTTCGCACCCTTCCGCGCCGGGGCCGGCGGGGCAGTTCAGCGCTTTGGCGAGGATTCGCGCTGCCGAGGTCTTGCCGACCCCCCGGGGCCCGGCAAAGAGGTACGCGTGGGCGATCCTTCCGGAGGTGAGGCTGTTCTTGAGCGTCCCCACGACGAACTCCTGGCCGATCAACTCATCGAAGACGCGGGGACGGCGGCGTGTTGCTGTTACCTCATAACTCATGGACGGTCCTCCAGCCAAAAAAAACCCCCTCAGCTCCACCCCAGCGATCTGCGGCACAACCACCAGTCACTTACCGCTGCTTCCTTCCGGACCTGACGGGGTTGGGTGACGACAGTTTGCACAGGGCCCGGGCTTCAACGCTGAAGGGGCAAAGACGGAGAGGGGGGGATTCGAACCCCCGGTACCCGGTTAGGGTACAAACGCTTTCCAAGCGTTCACCTTCGGCCACTCGGTCACCTCTCCAATATCCTCTGCTGCATAACAACGGAGAGTGAGGGATTCGAACCCTCGGTACAGCATGACTGTACAACGGATTTCGAGTCCGCCCGATTCAACCACTCTCGCAACTCTCCCGGTGGTAATGCGCAGACGATAGTAACGGAAAGGGGTGGGACAATCAATACAGCAGGTTTCGATAGGTGTCGCTGTGGCAGCCGGCATCCGCCTCCGGCAGGACCGGAACTTCCGGGACCGGATCCAGAGCGGTGACACTACCGGCAACACGTACCGGAACGCCGTCGTCATCGCGAATCAGACGTCCTTTTATCAGGACCCTGATGATCACACCGTCGCTGTGGCAGATACGGCATTCCATGGTGAAGGTGCCGCGTTCCACGATCATCGTCCTTACCTTCGCCAGGAGCGGGTGATCATCCCGATGGAGAACCTCCAGCCAGAGCGCCGGATCATCAAAGAACTCGGTGGTGGTGTGGCCGGTGAGCTGGGCGATGGATGGACTCACCATCAGCACTTCCAGCTCGGGCCATCGCGCCGACCAGACGATCTCGCTGATATCCGCCAGAATGGTGTTGAGTTCGCGATCCCGCAGGATCAGTTCCCGCTTGAACCGCATTTCCCGGGTAACGTCCCGGGCCACGCCGGTGTGAGCCACCACCACCCCCTTTTCGTCCTGAACCGGAAGGATTCGGGTATTGATCCACCGCTGTTCGTTGTCCGGACGGATCACCCGGAACGTCTTTTCCGGTGAGGTCGACGAGGAAACCCGGGCACGATCGTAGGGATGTATCGCCTCCTCAAAGCTGCGGGGGTTGCGGTACAGGCTTTCCCGACTGTGACCCCAGACCTGTTCGTACGCCGGATTCACGTACAGAATCTGTTCATCGTCAGCAGAACAGACCCAGAACACGTCCTCCATCGATTCGGTGATCCAGCGCAGACGCTGTTCCTGAACCCGTAGACACTGGCGGGTTTCATAAAGGCGAAACGCCATCCGGATGGAGGCAATCAGCACCGTTTCACCGCTATGCTTGACGATGTACCCGTAGGAGGTGATGTCCTCGGTGCGGTCTACTATCTCCGCTTCGGTATGGGCCGAAAGGAACGCCAGGGGAACGTCGTGGCTGGCCAGAATCTGCCGCGCCGCTTCCGGGCCATCGATCCCCTCACCAAGATCGATATCCATCAGGACCAGATCGGCGTGTCTGCCTGTGGCGAAGTACGCGACGGCGTCCTCGCCGGTGGATACGTGCTCTACCACGTAACCCTGCTGCCGGAGAATCATCTTCTGGTTCAAGGCGATGATCGCCTGATCTTCAACAAGGAGAATTGTTTTATCTTCTGGCATAACTGATCTACTTGAAATTTTCGTGCCAAAAAATCTTACCTGAACCACCTTCTGTAACCTTCAACCTGAGAAAGAGTTACACGGATTCTTAGGAGTTCACCCTGATAATCGCCGGCCTCAATCATGCATAATGCACTACTTCGATCCGAAACGGATTACCCAGCGAGAAATGGAAGGGTCGAGAGTTCACTGAAATGGTCGATTCTGTAGTCGCTGTCCAGGTCTACCCCGTTGAACGCGACAGTCAGCATTCCCGCCAGACGCGCACCGTCCAGTTCGTGTTGTTCGTGACCGACAAACGCCGCTTGTGCCGATGGAATCGATAGCTGTCGGAGCGCAATCCGATAGATCTCGGGGTTGGGTTTCGCTACACCAACCTCACTTGAGATGACCACAGAGTCCCAAAAGTGTCCGTAGCCGCCAGATTCAAAGAACGATAGTTTTTTGGACATGGGCAGGGCAGAGTTGCTCACAACCGCGAGGAGCACACCCCGGGCGTGCAGCGCCGCGAGGGTCTCCGGTACTCCCGGCATCGTTTCTACCCCGTCGCTGTGTCGCTCCATCGCCCGCATAACCTCATGCGCCATTTTCTCGTCAGTAATACCCCAAAGTGCAAGAAGCAAGCGGCGGTACTCCTGCGTATCGATGTGCCCCTGATTAGCCTGCATTTCAACCCTTTGGAGCGCTTCAGGTTCTGGCTCATGAAGACTGGTGCGTTCCACGCCGGCTGATTTCAGGATCTTATGAAGACGGTTATTCCCTCCTGATCGATAGTACAAAACATCGGCGGCGTCAAACACCAGGGCTCGTCGCCTTGGTTCATCAGCTTGAAGAATCTGTGCGCTGTTTCGCGTGTCAACATATTTGAGAATCTCGGCCGGATCGTTGGTAACCAGATGTGGCTGAAGGAACTCCTTCGGGAAGGTGGCAGTATTCTGGATGCTGATCCCGGTCCGGGGCATCGCGTCGCCCCCACCCAGATAGTGTATTGCCGCTCCGCACCCTGCTCGGCGTGAACCCAGAACATCCCGGTCAATTCGATCTCCCACGTATCCAACCCGTCGTGACGGCACGTTGAGCTGCAACGCCGCGTGGTGAAATATCGCCGGGTGGGGCTTCCGGACCCCGTAGACGGAGCTCATGACGACCACTTCGAAATAGTGCTGCAGCTGATATCGCACAAGCGCATCGGGAACCCGAGTACGAGTAATGACGTTACTGACCACCCCTAAACGTACCCCTCGTTTCTGCAACGCAAACAGCAGAGGGACGATCTCGGCTACCGGTTCCCGAATGAAGGCGTGCTCTTCGAAAAACGCTGTCAACTCTTCGGTTGTACCCACCGGTATGTCTGAAGTACCTCCCAGGATATCCCGCCAGAGGACAGTCGTGCTGCTCTCCCGAAGAGTTCGCTCCCTGCGCTCCCGGTCAATCTGGTATGCCGCGACAATTGATTCAAGGAGTCCAGCTGCTGTCCTCTGCCCCTCGAGGATATGGATGTCTAACCCACGCAGTTTCTGGATGAGCTTCTCCGCGGTTTTGAGTGCCCGTTCTTCATCCCAGAACGCCCGTTCGAGAGTACCCCCGAAGTCGAATAGAAGTGCGGAAATCCTCATGCGATACGCAACCCGGAATTGTCAAAGCGGTGAAACGCTTCAAAGTCCGCAGCAACCCGGCAGGTATCACCGGCGCCGAACCCAGGCTCACGATCAGTTCGTGCAAACAAGGGAAATGAGTCAACGTTCACCTGAACGATCCATTCGGGGCCGGTAGGAAGGATCGCGTCTACTCGGGCTTCCATCGTCCAGTCGCCGTCGCCGAAGCGAAGTGCCTCTGGTCGCAATCCGTACGTTGAAACTGACCCGTTCGCGGGAACCGAGTGAAACAACACCGCAGCGTCCGGAGTTATCACGTTGATTGGTGGACTTCCCACAAACTGGGCCACGAAGAGGTTGGCCGGTTCCCGATAGATTTCCATCGGTGTTCCATATTGTTGCAGTCTTCCATCTTTCATCACTGCGATCTTCGTTGAAAGGGTCATTGCTTCCAACTGGTCGTGGGTCACAAAGACAGTTGTTTTGGCCAATTTTTCGTGGATCCTTTTCAGCTCCGCGCGCATTTCAAGACGCAATCGTGCGTCCAGATTGGAGAGTGGCTCATCGAGCAACAGTACCTCCGGTGTCATCGCCATCATACGGGCGAGGGCAACACGTTGTTGCTGGCCACCGGAGAGCTGAAAAGAGTAGCGCTTTTCCAGTCCAGCTATCTGCAGCATCGACATGACGGATGCTATCCGCTCTTTTTGCTCCGCTCGTGGTACATGGTGCATTTCCAGACCAAACGCGATGTTCTCCCAGACGGTCATGTGCGGCCATAACGCATAGCTTTGGAACACCAGCCCCATGTTGCGCTTCTCAGGAGCAACAAACACCCCCTTTTCCCGGGAGCTGAGGATCGTCTCGTCCACCAGGATCTCTCCGGAGGTGGGGTCCTCAAGGCCGGCGAGCATTCGCAGCGTTGTTGTTTTTCCGCACCCCGAAGGCCCCAGAAGACTGACAAACTCGCCCTCCTGTATCGTCAGGTCGAGATGATCAACCGCAACAACGTGTCCGGGAAACTCCTTCACGAGCCCATTAAGATGAATTACTGCCATATTCAGCCTCCCCGCAGCCCTGAGGTCAACCCGGTACCGGTTATCTTCTGCAACACCATGGTGAGCACAGCGATAATCACTACTATGACCACGACAACCGCGTTAGCCAGCTGGGTATACCCATAGTCGATGTAACGAAGAACCTGTGTCGTCAACAGTTCCAACCCCGGCGTCGCCAGAAAGATCACAAGAACCAGCTCTTTCATTCCGGAAATGAACGGTAAGATTACGCCAGTTACCAGAGTCTTTTTGAGTATCGGGATCACGATGCGGGTGATCCGTTTCCACCACGACGCACCACACACCATTGCTGCTTCTTCCGGTTCACGGCCCAGTTGCATCATTGCGGCGGTACCCGTCCGCGCTGCGAAGGGAAGATAGTTGATTCCCATTGCCAGGACGATCAACCAGATCGTTCCGTAGAGGCTCGGAATCGGTCCGCGACGCACGGCGAAGAGGGTGAGGTAAGCGGCACCGAACCCGATCGTGGGAACCAGATAGGGCATGAACGAAAGCTGACGCAGATACAGTGCGACTCTTGATGTGGAATATCGCACCGAGACGTAACCGATGAATGTGCCCAGGGTTCCCGAAATGATCGCCGCCAGCGTTACAATCCGCAGGCTGTTCCAGGCAGCACGGATGACATCCGGGTTACGAAACAATCCTGGTTGACCTGGAAACTGGGGAATGGACCGGCCGATCCAATAGATCAGGGTGAAGTTCTCCCTTCGGAAGACTCCCGGCGCACGGGTTATTGTGGAAAGCACCAGTGCCGCCAGGGGCAGAACCAGCGATACGAGAATTACTCCGTACACGAACATCCCTGCCGGAACAACCAGCGGCCCCAGTCGAGAAGGTGTCTGGGACCCCCCTTTTCCGGTTACCGTCACGAAACGACGTGCTTCGCGGACGAAATACACGTCAACACTGACAGCCAGAACACCCAACAGGATAATCACGGCGGTCAAAACGCCTGCTGGTCCCGCCTCACCCCGCTGAATTGTACCGTACAGAGAGGTTCCCAGGACGGTGTAGTTCACCGGCGACCCGAGCAGATAAGGAGTTCCGAATGAGCCAATCGTCCTGGCCAGGATGAGCAGACCCGACGACATCAACGCTGGCAGCAGGAGGGGCAAGACGATTCTTCGCAGAATCGCTGTTCGGGATGCACCCACCACCCGCGCGGATTCCTCCAACTGTGCGTCCACCGACTGGAGCGCGCCGCCGAACAACAGAAACGCCAGAGGAAAGAGGCTGAAAGTGAGAGTAATCACAATCGGAACGGCCCCATAGGAAAACCAGTTAGGCAGGGAAAAACCCAACCCCTCGGCGATTCCCAGAGACCCGGCAATACGCCGGTTCTTGAAGAGGGTGAGCCATGCCAGGGCAAAGGTCCACGCCGGGGCGATATACGGTATGACCATGACTCTGCTCAATGTCTTGCGGCCTGGAAAATCTGTCCGTACCAGTATCCAGGCCAGAACGAAACCGATGAGAACTGAACCGACCAGGACGGAAATCGAAACAACGAGCGTCCTGACCAGGGGCCTCCAGAACAGGACACTGCTGATTCGCGACTGGAAGACCCGTTGTATGTAGGCAACGGTGAGGTGTCCCGGTTCAAGACCAAGTCTTGCGGCGTCGCGAAACTGGACACGAACTCCGCTGGCAAGCATGGAGAGAACCGGACCAAGAACAAGGTATGTCAGGACGACGACCAGAACTGCCGCAATAATGGCTGTCGGATCGTGGCGGAGACGGACCAGCCCTCGGGCCAGTCCGCTCCTCAGTGTTGGGGTTCTATCTACCGGCATTCATCAGCCACAGATCAAGAATATCCTGACCGATCGCCCAGGTGAGCTCGTCATCCAACTGAACCAGCTGGGGTTGCCAGGCCGCCCACGAACCAAGCTCGTCGTCGGCGTGAACGCCAACCTGCGGGTTGGGTGAGTACCCACCCAGATCTTCCAGCACCCATGGACCAACACCTTCTTCTGTCAGGAGAAAGCGTACGAATAGCCGTGCCGCGTTGGGGTTGGGACCGCCATTCACTACTGCCACATGGGTACCGCTGGCGTAACCGATGAAGGGATCAATATCGAAATTGACTGCCAGGCGCAAATCTTTGGTTTCGTTGTCCCGGTGTTTGGTATAGACATAGAATCCCAGGGGAGCATCGGACTGACCGGCTGCACCGACGGCGTCTCCAACATCTCCATCGCTGCGCAGTACTACCGGATCGTTCTTGAAGAATCGCAATAGAAACTCCCACCCGGCGTTTTCCTCGGTCAACTGAATTTCTCTTCCAAAGTGGGCACGATAGGCTCGCGCCAGCGCGTCGTGTTCCCGGGTGAGAGCGGCGAAAAATCCTATGTTGGACGGTGTGGTAGCAGGGTCTCGGAGCATCACCTTACCCCTCCACTCCGGTTCGGTGAGTTGCCAGATGTTTGTAATCGGCGGGGCATCGTGGCTGTCGGTGTTGTATCCGAATATTCGCTGTTCCAGTCGATACGTCAGTGGGTTTTGAAACTCTCTGGGAAAGATTGAAGCCAGATCTTCGGGAACCCAGTTGGTGACATAGCCCTGAGGAATCAGCTCGTTTACCAGAACCGGGCCATCACTGATACCGATCACGTCAACCTGGATGTTACCCGCGTCAACTTCGCGACGTACGCGCTCGATCTGCTCCGGGTTGCTCATCTTTGTTGCACTTACGGGTATTCCGTAGGCAGCTTCGAAGTTGGCGGCAACACGCTCGATCCTGCTGGAAGTATCGTATACAACCAGCTGTCCCTCGGCCTGCGCAGCTGCGACCAATGCTTCATAACTGTAGACTTCCGGCGCGGCCGTTACCGTCGGTGCCGGTGATGCGCCCCGGTCTTCGCGGGATCCACCTGCAAAGGCAGGCATACTCAGCGTCAGAGCTGCAACCAGCACGGTGAGTACTCGTGTTTTCGTCATTGTTTCTACCTCCACCGCTACCATGGAGGTGAAACGTTAGAATTTGGTTCGATACCGGTTAAATTCTGATTAGCTTTTCATTGCGTTCGGGTGCTCATTGTCGAGATTGCCCGCTGAAGGAGAACCCGATTCCAACGTCCCACCCCCAATTCAGGTGGTCCCATGCGTCCCGGGGGTAGGGAATACCGGTGGGTTCATACCCTGGTTGGTCTGTCTCTGAGTTCCACAGGTAAATATCCCGCTCGAGTATCCGCTGACCCGCCGGCCAGTTGTACTGCACATCCAACCCGAAACGAACGGTCAAGCGGCGATGATGCGCTCGAAACATCACCCTCCCTCCTGCAGAGGCGAAGTTCTGGGACATCCACTCGAGATCGGTACCGAAGGCGGTATCGATGACGTCACCGTTGGGCAGACGAAACAGATAGAACGTTTCGGTATACCCCAGCGTTCCCAGTACCGAGATATCCTGTCGCCACGCCCTTCGGTTCCGTTCCAGCAGACGGATACCCCCATGCAGGAAGATGGTATTGGATGCTTCCACCTCTACGGTGTAGTTCTCCTCAATGAGTGCCTGCAGCCCTGCTTCAGTGGATTCGTAGGAGAAACCCCTGAAGAAATTGCCGGAGCTGGTTCGGATCCCCCCGCCAATCAACAAGAACCGGGGAAAATCGACATCCACAGACAGCGTTACCCCTGACGTCGACGCGAAGCCGGACCGCTCTCGCTCCGGCTGGGGAAAATTCCACTGCACAAACCCGGGAACAATGGCAACGATGGGTGCTCGTCCCGGGACAGCGGCAGTCTGCCGAGACCACCCGCGGGGAGCATCGGTTTCACCCTGTTGATTCGCGACTGTGGATTCCGGAGGCACCGGCTCGGCCACAGCAGGTTCTTCCGTGGGTACTTCATCCAAAACCGGGTGCTGTTTCGCTGCGTCCTCGATCTCAGGTATTCCAACAGAAAAACGGACTTCCTCGCGCCCGTCCTCGCTGACCAGAATCGTTTGCGCAAATACTCTCTCCCCGGCAGAGGGACCCTCCAATACTTCGATCTCAACCCGGCGGTTGCCCACCAGGACGCGGTCGATCTCTCTCAATGTACGCCCAACCACCGTACCATCCAGGATGACCAGGTATTCCCCGGCTGTTGCGGCAGTATTCACCAGATCGATACGACCGTAGGCAATCCGTTGTCCGCTGAACGCCCCCAGCAGCTCCGCAGCCAACTCGTCGGCCACGTCGAATGTATCGAACAGCGATACCGCCACCGCGTCCCGTTCCAGGGTCACCGCATCTTCTTCGCGACTGTAAACCGAGAGCGAGAACACAGTGGTGCCGTCATTGCGAACAGAGACCTCGCCAAAGACAACGTAGTCAAGTTGTTCCGTTTCCGCGAGTGATGCCGCTGCGGCAACGCCGACAATCTGTGTTCGTGTTGTTGGACGAGGTCGGACCACATAACGACCGATGAGCCGCAACGTCAATTCCAGGTTGTCGGCGATGACCACAGCCAGCGCTTGCGATCTGGTATCCTCGTCGGGAGCGACAGGAACAGCCACCGCAATCCACGGCCGGGTTACGTCACGGGCCTGCGCGTGAATCTCTACAGATATCGTGAGGCCAACCAGAAGTGCCGTCACCAGCCCCGCAACCACCGACACCCGAATATTCATGACGGATATGATCATATAAGCGTGATGGCGATAAGCACAAGCCTGGTGAAAGGACCATGGAAACTGGTACGTAGAATCGATAAAGGAGTTATCTGGAATTTTTCCACACGGTAGTGCTCACCGTTCTTTGTTTTCCGGGTGCGCAAAAAAAGAGCAGGAAGCTGCATTTTGCAACCTCCTGCTCTCTACGTGCCCAAGTGGACTCGCCCTTCTCTCGCCGTCGTCCTGACGGCTCGCTCCGGGCCGCCTTCGTCGCTGCCGTCGCCATCCATGGCGACTCTTCCTCGCTTCCGCTCGGCGCTCCTCGGTTTCGAGTCCACGGCATAAAAAAAGCTGGGAGCTCCCTTTCAGGAACTCCCAGCTCTACGTGCCCAAGTGGACTCGAACCACCGGCCTTTAGATCCGCAATCTAACGCTCTATCCAACTGAGCTATGGGCACAAAATTGGGATGCCTGGCATCCCTCACACTCGCGGAGGGGGTGGGATTCGAACCCACGGTACCCGGTTAGGGTACAACTCCTTAGCAGGGAGCCCGATTCGACCACTCTCGCACCC
>SKHA01000280.1 GCA_007117185.1 Spirochaeta sp.
AGCGCGGAGTTCTGAGCCGACCCGGGTCCGGACAGACGGGTCGACTCAGGTGCAGCCGTCGGCGGCAACCCACTCCTTGACCTGGACTGCAAGCTTCTTGCCCCGCTGGTAGATCAGGTCCAGGTCTTCCTGTGACGGAGCCCCAAGGAACTCCACCGGGTCCAGAAAGTCCCACTCCATTTTGTAGCGCAGCATGATCTCGTCCAGCTCCTTCTGGGCGCCTCCGGACCAGCCGTAGCTGCCGAAGCGGAACGCCTGGCGGTTCAGGGCCTTCTTGCGCCCCAGCTCGTCAAGGACGACGGCCATCGGAGAGAACATCTTGTATTCGTAGGTGGGCATCCCCAGGACCACCCCGCTGGAGTTCCATACGTCCCGCAGGATGTACGAATAGTGGGTATCCGGGACCTGGTGAACGTTCACCTTCACCCCTTCGCTTCTGATTCCCTCTACCACCGGATCAACCCCGCGCTGGGTGTTGCCGTACATGGACCCCCAGATCACGGTAATCTCTTCCTTGGCGGGCCCCTTGCTGTAGAACGCGTAGCGCTTGTAGTCCTCGATGATCTTCTGGGGGTTTTGCCGCCAGACGATCCCGTGACCGGGCGCGATAATCTTGAAGGGGAGCGTCTCCGTCTTCACCACCGCCCTCTTGGCCGGTCCGGAATAGGCACCGACGATGTTGGCGTAGTACCGGGTCGCTTCATACTCGTAGAAATCGATCTGCTCCTGGGTGAGCTGGTCATCGTAGGGTGATTCGTTGATCGCCCCGAAGGAGCCGAAGGCGTCGCAGGGGAAGAGGGTCCCCGTCTTGGTGTCGAAGGTGGCCATCGTCTCGGGCCAGTGGACGTTGGGTATCTCCGCAAACGCCAGCACGTGGCCATTGCCCAGATCCAGGGTATCTCCGGACTTTACCACCATCACCTCATTCGTGTTGTCGTAGAACGCCTCCAGGAGAACCTTTGCTTTGGCGGTGGTGACGATGGTGAAATTGGGCCGAATTTCGCGAAATGCCTTGATCCACCCGGAGTGATCCGGTTCCATATGGTTGATGATCACGTAATCGATCTCATCAGCTTTGACACCCATCTGGTCAAACTGATCAAAGAGGACCTCCGGGGTGCCGTCCCAGTCACAGACGCCGTCAATGATCGCCGTCTTCTCACCCTTGACGATGTAGGAGTTCATGGAGAAACCGTGGGGAATCGGCCACATCCCCTCGAAGAGAATGTCGTGAATATTGGCGGAAAGCCGCCAGGTGTTATCCGTTACCTGCGTTGCCTGCATAGTCTACCTCACCAGAAAAGTAATGTTGAATCGTCCTTAGAGTATAGATACTTATTTCTGAATATTCAACTCAGGCGATCATGATTCGCCCCGTTTCGTGCCGCCAGCACCCGATCCAGGGCGTCAGCGAACGCCTTCACCTCCCGGGCTCCGAAGGTACGTCGCCGGTCCATCTGTTCCAGCCCCAGTCGACGCAGATCCGCCGCCGCGTCCCGCAACGACCGAAGCTCCCGGATTGAATCGGCCTGGAAGATCCGTCCACGGTCGTTGATCACCGCCACACCCCGTCCCACCAGCTGTTCCGCCAGGGGAATATCCCGGGTAACCACCAGTGATCCCGAGCCGGCGCGATTCAGGATCTCCTCGTCCACCGTTCTTTCGGTGACTACCTCCATGCCGTGATGGTCCCCCAGCGGCAGGGGCTGGTTGGCCAGGAAGAGCACCCTGATTCGCCGGGAAGATCCGGCGCGAATGAGAACGGGCCGAATCGCCACAGGGCAGGAATCGCCATCCACCAGGATCTCCGTTATCATTCCGCGAGGTTCCACGCTCCCGGGACAGTCGCCACGTACAGCTCCATGGGCTTGTCCCCTTCGATGGCGACGGCTCCGCTATCAGGGGTGATCACAAAGGCGTCACCAGTCAGGAAGGGCTCACCGTCGCATTCCACAGACTCACCGACATTCAGCACGATAGCGGTCTCACCGGAGGCGGTATAGCGTCCGCCCCGGCGCACCCGGGAGAGCTGAAACTCAGCCGCCGGTGTCGACCACCGTTCCAGCCCGTCGGCGGGTGTATCCGGGTGCATCACCCCGGGGGCACCCGTCTCGAAGTCCAGGATGCGCATCAGTTCCTGCGGATCCCGATGCTTGGTGGTGCACCCCGCCCGCAACACGTTGTCCGAGCTGGCCATCAGCTCCACACCGGAGCCCTTCAGATACGCGTGAAGCGTCCGGGGCTGCAGAAACATCGCTTCCCCCTTACGGAGGTGCAGACAGTTCATGTACAGCGGAGCGATCGAGCCGGGGTCCTCGGGAAACTGCCGGGAGAGCTCCCGAACCCACCAGTAGCGGTCGTGCCGCGGCGCCGTTCCACTCGCCGCCGCCTTGACGATGGAGACGATCCGCCGTACCTCGTCACCTTCCAGGGTGATGAGACGGGAAAACAGCTCCCTCCAGGACTCCTCTCCGGGGTGGTCCACGAATGCTCCGGTGAGGTACTGGGGCAACCCGCGCATCTCCGCCTGAAGTTCCTCAAGGGGGCGGAAACCCGCCAGGAGCCAGAAGTCAGAGAGGGCCACCATCAGTTCCGGTTTATGGTTTCTGTCCCGGTACATTCTCTCGTCGGCGTCCAGGGGCGTTCCGGCGGCATTCTCCCGGTCAAACCCTTCGGCAGCCTGCTGCAGGTCCGGGTGCACCTGAATGGAAAGGGCCTTTTCCGCGGCGATCACCTTAAACAGAAAGGACAGCTCCCCGGCGAGCTCACCCAGGGGAACGGTGTCGCCGGGACCCAGAAAAATCGCGCTGCTTCCCCGGTGATGGGTACCCATCCACAACTCAGCTTCGGGTTCTCCTGAGGGCTCCCGCTGCTGAAGATCCGCCAACGCGTTGACGCTGCCCCAGTCGTATTTCATGATCGGATTGAGCAACAGATATACCGGCATAATCCAAGCCTACGGGGTGCGCCGCCGCTGGTCAAGCGCTACACATTTTTCCGGTCAGCCACTACAATCCGGGGCATGAAACTATCAACACTGCAAGAAATTCGGTATGGCTACCAGCCGAAGCTCCCTCCGGCGCTGCGAGGAACCATCTCCGGGATTACCGCCGAGACCGGTGGTGCAACCGAGTCGGTGGCGGACCGGAAGGAGCTCCAGGAGATCTTTCCGCATACCTACGGGAAGCCCATCGTGACGCTCCAACCCCGCGGCACTAACGAGAGCTCAGGGAAAAAACGCACCGTGGGGGTCATCCTCTCCGGTGGCCAGGCCCCGGGGGGACATAACGTCGTCGCCGGTCTCTACGACGCCCTGAAAGCCGCCAACAGCACCAATGTCCTGCTCGGATTCCTCGGCGGCCCCGGGGGGCTGGTGGACGACAAAAAGATCGAAATAACCGACGAGATCATCAATCGGTTCCGCAATACCGGTGGGTTCGATATCATCGGCAGCGGCCGCACCAAAATCGAGACGCCGGAGCAGTTCGCCGCGGCGCGACAGACCTGCCTGAACAACAATCTGGACGCCCTGGTGGTGATCGGCGGTGACGACAGCAACACCAACGCCGCTCTGCTGGCGGAGTACTTCCTGGACAAGGGAGACGCCCTGCAGGTAATCGGGGTACCCAAGACGATTGACGGTGACCTGAAGAACGAGTACATCGAGGCGTCCTTCGGGTTCGATACCGCAACCCGCACCTACTCCGAACTGATCGGCAATATCGCCCGTGACGCCAACAGCGCCAAGAAATACTGGCACTTCATCAAGCTGATGGGCCGTTCCGCCAGTCACATCGCCCTGGAGTGCGCCCTGCAGACCCAGCCAAGCTGGTGCATCATTTCTGAAGAGGTTGAAGCAAAGAAGCAGACCCTGAATCAGGTGGTCGCGGAGATCGCCGATGTGGTCTGTCATCGCGCGTCCAAAGGGGAAAACTTCGGCGTTGTCCTGGTCCCGGAGGGGTTGATCGAGTTCATCCCCGAGATGAGCGAGCTCATCAGCCAGATCAATGACCTGCTGGCGGACAAAGCCGGCGAGTTTGCTGCCCTCCCGGCGGGAGAAGAACAGGTTGAGTGGCTCACCGCAGCGCTGTCACCAGAAGTAACGGGGGTTTTCGCGGCTCTTCCCCGGGATATTCAGCTTCAGCTGCTGATGGACCGGGATCCCCACGGAAACGTCCAGGTCTCCCGCATCGAGACGGAAAAGCTGCTGATAGCGATGGTCCAGGGCGAACTGGAGGAGCGCAGCAAGAAACAGCTCTGCCCCGGTTCGTTCAGCGCCCTGAATCACTTCTTCGGGTACGAGGGCCGTTGCGCATTCCCCACCAACTTTGACGCTGATTATACCTACTCACTGGGATACAACGCCTTTGTTCTCATCGCCTCGGGACTGACCGGCTATCTGTCGAGTATCCGCAGGATCTCCCGACCTGCAGATGAGTGGGTTGCCGGCGGGATCCCCTTGACGATGATGATGAACCTGGAACAGCGCCACGGCAGTCGCAAACCGGTGATCCGCAAGGCCCTGGTGGAGCTGGACGGCGCTCCGTTCAAGTACTTCGCCAGCCACCGCAGCGAGTGGGCGCGGCAAACGTCGTTTGTCTATCCCGGAGCGATCCAGTACTACGGTCCTCCGGAACTGTCGGATACACCGACAATGACCCTGCGGCTTGAGCAGGGAGAGTCATTGTAATCAAACCGGCCGAATGGAACCGGGTTTGAGGTTGGTCGCGTTCATCGCCGCCGCGGCGTGGGCGCGATCAATCGCGTCTGAGAGGGACGAACCGGCGCGCAACTCCACCGCCAGACCGGCGGTGAACGCGTCGCCGCAGCCAATTGTATTCACCGGGTCCAGAGGGGTCACCGGAATCTGGACCAGCGCTCCCGTTTCGTCAATCATCATCGTCGGGTGTGCCCCCCGGGTGAGGATCACCGTTGTCCCCGCCTCATGAAGGCGGCGCATCTGCTTTTCCGTGCGCTGCAGGGTCTGCTGGTCGTCGCTGTGTTCGGAGACGGACCGGGCTCCACCGAAGAGAAACGTCTCGGCAAACTCCTTCAGGTTTGGTTTTATCACCGTTGGCAGCAGTTCCCGAGGGCTGTCCATCACATTCTTCAGGGCCTCTCCCCGAAAATCCGCGATTACCGTGATCCCCCTGGTCCGGGCCAGTCGCACCATTCGGGGAAAGAGATCCGCAGAGTACCCCGGAGCGGTTGACCCGGAGAGTACCACCGTATCGGCACGATCAAGCAGCTCGGCAAAACGGGCCAGAACCTGCTCCTCTGTCCCCGCCGGGACCGGCTGGGTGGGCTCGACGATCTCGGTGGTTGTGCTGGTACTTCGGTCTACCACGGTGGTACAGAAGCGGATCTCGCTATCGCAGACAACGTCTGCCAGATCAACCTTGTCGGCACGGCAGAGCTGCCGAAACCGCTCCGCTTCGCGTCCCCCCGTATGGGTAAGGTGCACTGCCGGAGCGCCGAGCTCCACAGCCACCCGGGCCACGTTGACCCCCTTCCCGGATGCGTCCAGCCGCTCATCCACAACCCGATTGACCTCTCCGGGGTGAAACGAATCGAAGACCAGCGTCTTCTGCATCGTCGGGTTCAGACAGACAGCAAGGATCACAGCACTTCCTCCACCAGGGCGGCGCACTGCCCTTCATCCAGGGTCACCGGGTGGTTTTTCAACCCGCCCTGCCGTACGATCTCCGGAATCTCCGACGGGGAGAACCCGTATGACGACAGGCGCGGTAGCCCCTGGGCACAGCCGCGAAGCCATCCGGGCAGATCCTCGGGAACACCGAGAGCTTCCGCCGCGGCAGCCAAACGCGCGGCAATTCCACCACGGCGGTGGTCTTTTGCGGGAGCCCGGATCACCCCCTCCATCGCCGGCCCCACCAGCAGCGCGCACACCACACCGTGGGGTATGGCGTGCAGCGCTCCCAACGGAGACGCCAGGGCATGAACAACTCCGAGTCCTGCCGATGCGAGACAGACACCGCTCAGGTACGCCGCCAGGGCCATGTCCCGGCGCAGTTCCTCCGAATCGTCTCCCCCGGCGAGGCCAGGGAACGCCCTTCCGGCGGCCCGCAGACCCTGCAGCGCCAGAGCGTCGGTTATCTCATTGGCCTCAGGAGAAAGATAGCTTTCCAGGAGCTGGGTGATGGCATCCATCCCGCTGGCCACGGTAATGCCCGGGGGGCACCCCATATGCAGGCGGGGATCAAGAATCGCCAACCGCGGCACAAAGCGGTCGTGCCGCAGGGATTTTTTGAACCCCTCCGGGCCAACGCTACTCAACACGGCGTTTTTGGTGGCCTCACTTCCGGTGCCGGCGGTGGTCGGCAGGGCGATCAGGGGCAGCGTGGAGCCGTCCGGCTGGAGATCGCCCACACCCTCAAGGTAGCGGGTGATGTCGAACGCGGACTCTCCCTTTCCTGCCATGGCCATCCCGGCGGCGATCGCTTTCCCGGCATCGATAACGCTGCCGCCACCGATGGCCACCACACCGTCGCAATCCGGCAGATCCCGCCGCAGGTCGGTGACAGCTGTGTTGACCACCTCCGGCGACGGCTCCCCGCGAACGGTTATGTCCAGGAAGTCCACATTACCCCCCACCAACGCGTCGGTGAGGACTCCCCACTCTTCACGACCGCGTATGGATCGTCCCCCCGTCACTACTGCGGGAGCGGAGATTCCCTCCTGCCGCAGAATAGCAGGCAACTCAGCCAGAACCCCCGGTTTAATCCACAGTTGTGGTTGTGCCGCTACCTTCACGTTATCTCGTCTCCAGGGCGGTAAGGAATCCTGATGGTGCGGAGTTCCGGATTACGGGCCTGCCGATAGAAAACCGCCACGTGTCCCACCACCGAAACGAGGATGGCCCCGGTTTTGCCAGCCAGATCCGGTGCGATCTGCCGTCGAGCTTCCTTATGGTCGCTGAAGCGGACCTTTACCAGCTCGTGCTGCTCCAGTTCGCGTTCGAAATGTCGTTCCAGCGCTTCGCTGGCGCCGTTCTTGCCAATGGTGACAACCGGGTCGAGATGATGAGCCAGTTTCATCAGTTCCGCCCGCTGATATCCCTTGAGTTTCCCTGCTTCCTGCATGGGCTCATCCTACTCAAGACACCGTCTTTGGTCCATGGAGCGTGCAATCCTTTACAATCGGAGATTCATTTCGGCGTTTAAACCGCAATTAAACACGTTTTCTGGTTGTGTTCTGAGCAAGACCGCATTATCATAACGGTGCACAGAGGACAGCTTTTTGCTGCTAGACTATCTATTCGTCAGGAGGATCGTATGAAAAAGATCGCCCTTATCACAGGGGTACTGTTGCTCGCCGCTTCCATGGTGGTTGTGGCCCAGTCAGTAAACGATGACTTTTCGTCAATGAGAAACTGGACCGCCGGTTCAGGGGATTGGACGGTGCGGGCCGGCCGGCTGGTTCAGCAGAGCACCACCGCCCCGATGGCCCGGGTGGATCGAATGGTTCGCCAGAACCAACCCTACGAGATGGAGTTCACCATCCGTTACGTCGACGGTGGCTTCCAGAACCAGGAAGACTTTGAAAACGGCATCTATCACGCCGGTTTCGGTATTCACGTGGGTGTTGATACCCCTGCCCTCCGCGGTCGGTCCTGGGGTTCAGGCAACAGCTACCTGCTGTGGCTCAACCTGGATACCCGCGAGCAGACTCGCCGCACCAATCCGGAACACTATGGATTCCGGGCACAGGTCTACCGCAGTCGCTCCAACACCAACATGACCCTCCTTCGAGATCCCGCCCTGGCGCGTGATCCTGAACTGAGTCAGTTTGTGGTCAGCGACTATATGAGCATTGATCTTATCGCCGCGCTGCGCGCGTGGGGTGTCAATGTTTCCATCGATGATCTTGCCATGGCGCTTGATGTTGACGTTCCGATCAATATCCGTGTAAACCCGCAGACCGGTGAAATCGGGGTTCTTGATCCCACCGCACCGATCCGCTTCTGGTTCCAGGTTGACCCGGCGGTTCTCCGGGGCAACTACGTTTCCCTGCGAACCAACAAACTCGCTGCCAGCTTCGACTACTTCACAGTAGACTGACCACCTGAAGCAACAGCAAGAGCCCTTCCGGATTTCTTCCGGAGGGGCTTTTTTGGTTGGGGTTGGGTCGTCAGCCGGTTATTGTCGGCAGATCTCCGACAACCTGTCCACAAGGGTCACCATTGCCAGGGTGTCCACCGTGCAGTACGCGCTGATCTGTTCGCGGGACGCCGGAGTGAGCCAGGTAATGTCACTGCGTTGCTTCAAAAAACGATCCACTGAAAGGGCTGCCTGTGCCCCGGCATACCGCAGTTCCTCCCGCGCGGGCACTGCCGCATCGGCCATCATCGTCCAGGAGAGGTTGGCGTGCATGCCGTCCTGTACATCCATCTCCTCGTAGGAGTCATCGGTATAGATTGGCAGGACACGTTTCAAGGATACCTTGCCCATCTGATCGGGGTGATACACCAGAAAGTCTGCGAACGGGGTCAGCAGGTCGATCATTCGCGAGATCATCTCGGTCCCGCTTTGGGTGTCCCCCGCTGCCAGTGCCAGCTGGCGCACCATGGCGCTCTCGAAGGGCATGCTGAAGACAACTATCGTTCCGGTATCTCCAAGGTGCTGGCGCAACCACTGGAACATACCCTCCCGGCTCTCCCGACCGGGCTCGGCAACATACAGATCATGGTACACTTCTCCACCAACCGTTTCCCGCCAGTGCAGCGAAGCGAGTACCGGCACGTGCTCATAGGGATGAACCCCGTCGAACGGTGGAACCGACTGGGAGTACGCTTCAAAATCCAGAAAGAAACACGGCGGAACG
>SKHA01000043.1 GCA_007117185.1 Spirochaeta sp.
AAGAGATCTACACTCCCGGGTGAAATTTCGGCCTCTGTGGTGTGGAGCCGGTCTGTATCGTCGATACGGGCCGGCTTTTTTGTTGCAACAAAAAAGATAGGGTGATTATATTACAAAGGTATCGATAGAAATCGTTCTTATTCTTAAGAAGCGGTCTCACCACTCAGGTCGAAAACAGTTGGAGGTTAACCTTGGTACACACATTTGACGCGATTATCGTCGGGGCCGGTGGCGCAGGACTATACGCCGCCCTCGAGGCAAGCCAGAAAGCGAAGGTGGCAGTTCTCAGTAAACTGTACCCTCAGCGCAGCCATACCGGTGCCGCCCAGGGCGGAATCGGAGCAGCCCTGGGGAACGTCGAGGAGGACAGCCCCGAGTGGCACGCCTTCGATACCGTCAAGGGTGGCGACTATCTTGTTGACCAGACTGCGGCAAAGATCCTCGCCGAAGACGCGGTCCGGGCGGTCTACGACCTTGAAAACCGGGGGCTCCCCTTCAGCCGCCTGGAAGACGGCAAGATCGCCCAGCGCCGTTTCGGCGGCCATACCCACCATTTCGGCCAGGGTGCGGTTCACCGCAGCTGCTACGCCGCGGACCGCACCGGACACATGATCCTGCAGACCCTCTACCAGCAGTGCGTGAAGAACGACGTCAAGTTCTACGACGAGTTCCAGGTGGCGGACCTCCTTCTGGATGGAACCACCGTGCGTGGAGTTGTCGCCTTTGAACTGAGCACCGGAGAGTTGCACGTCTTTCAGGCCAAAGCGGTCCTCTTTGCCACCGGCGGGTTCGGACGCATGTTCAAGATCACCTCCAACGCCCACGCCAATACCGGTGACGGCCCGGCCATTCTGGCCCGGGCGGGGATCCCCATGGAGGATATGGAGTTCTACCAGTTCCACCCCACCGGTATTCTCGGAATGGGAATCCTCATCACCGAGGGTGTTCGCGGCGAGGGGGGGATCCTCAAGAACCGGGATGGCGAACCCTTCATGCAGCGCTACGCCCCCACCCTGCTGGACCTTGCCCCCCGGGACATGGTCAGCCGGGCGATCATGACGGAGGTCGCCGCCGGCAAGGGCGTTCGGGGGGATCGCAAGATCGACGACTACGTCTGGCTGGACGCCAGCCACCTCGGTCGTGAGGTCGTTGAGAAGAAGATTCCCGACATCGCCGACTTCTGCAAAACCTACCTTGGGGTCGACCCGGCGGAGAAACCGATGCCGGTGCAACCCACCGCGCACTACGCCATGGGGGGAATCCCCACCGACGTAGACGGCCGGGTGGATACCGGCAAAGTGGTCTACGACGGACTCTACGCCGCCGGGGAAGCGGCGTGTGTCTCGGTGCACGGTGCCAACCGGCTGGGTACCAACAGCCTGGTAGACCTGATCGTCTACGGCCGGCGGGCAGGGCAGCACATCGCCCGCTACGTCAGCGAATCCGGTCCCGTCTCAGCGGGTGAGAAAGACGCCGAGCGGGCCCGTCAGCGAATCGAGGTGCTCCGTTCCCGCAAAGGCGGCCGCCATGTGGGGCCGATCATGGACCGGATGCAGGAAGTGATGATGGAGAAAGTGGGAGTCTACCGCACCCAGGAGAAGATGGACCGCGCCGTCCAGGAGATCCAGGAGCTGCGGCAGCAGTTCAAGGAGGTCTCCGTCCAGGATACCGGCGCCGGGTTCAACTCGGAGGTGCTGCAGATCATGGAGCTGGAAAACCTGCTGGACCTCTCCCTGGTGACCGCCGCCAGCGCGGCTCAGCGTACCGAGAGCCGCGGCGCCCACGCCCGGGAGGATTTCACCGAACGGAACGACGATCAGTGGCTCAAGCACACCATGGCAACGATAACCGGTGACAGTGTCTCCATCGACTTCAAGCCGGTGGATATCAGCATCTGGGAACCGAAACCGAGGACCTACTGAGTGATCCCGGGAAAAACGGAAAGAGAGGAACAGCGATGACAGTGACACTGGCGATTACCCGCTACAACCCCGAAACGGACACAGAGCCTCGGGTGCAGAACTATCAGGTTCAGGTGCAGCCCACCGACCGCATACTGGACGCCCTGATGGACATCACCCAGAACCAGGACGGGACCTTGGGCTACCGCCGCAGTTGTGCCCACGGCGTCTGCGGATCAGACGCGATGCGGATCAACGGCAAGGAGAAACTCGCCTGCAAGACCCTCTTTCAGGATCTGGCGGAGGGCGAGGTTGACGGGTTGACCGTAGCGATAGAACCCCTGCGACACCTGCCGGTGCAGAAGGACCTGATGGTGGACCAGCAGGTGTTCTTTGAGAAGTTCCGGGCGGTGAAACCCTACTTCGTGCCCAGGGCAGAGACACCCCAGCGCGGAGAGTTTCTCCAGTCCCAGGAGGATCGGGAGCTCTTTGACGAGGCGACCAAGTGCATCAACTGCGCCGCCTGTTACTCCGCGTGTCCCATCCTGGACAAGAACCCCGACTTCCTCGGCCCCCAGGCGATCGTCAACGCGGCGCGGTTCATCTACGACAGTCGCGACGCCGGGCTGGAGCCGCGGTTGGACGTGCTGGATACGAAAAACGGGGTCTGGCCCTGCGAGAGCCACTTTGAGTGCACCCGGGTCTGTCCCCGGGACATCAAAATTACCAAGCTGATCAACCTCACCAAGCGGGAGATCAAGAAATACCGGGACAGCCGTGGTGAGACCACGGCAGAGCAAAAGGCGTAACCGATGAAAATACACGAGTATCAGGCGAAGGAACTCTTTCGGGAGTACGGAATCCCCGTACAGGACCAGGCGGTGATCACCGACGCCGGCGAGGCCGAAGCGGCAGCGCAACGGCTGGGCGGCTTCGTGGTGGTGAAAGCGCAGGTTCTGGTTGGTGGTCGCGGTAAAGCCGGCGGGGTCAAACTGGCCAAAACCGCCGCGGACGCAGCGCAGCACGCCCGGGCAATTCTGGGGATGGACATCAAGGGTGAGACGGTAGAGAAGGTTCTTATCGCCCCGGCAGCGGACATCCTCAAGGAATACTACGTCGGCCTGATCATGGACCGCACCACCAAGAAGATCATTCTGATGGTCACCAAAGAGGGTGGGGTGGACATTGAGGAACTGGCCGTCACCAACCCCGATGCGATCATCAAGTTCCCCATCGATATCGTTCAGGGGATTGACGAGGCCGCTCTGGCAGCGGTCCTGAAAGACGTCTTTGAACGACAGCCCCTGATCGACCAGGCGGCGGAGACGGTGCGGATTCTCTACCGCCTCTTTGTTGAAAAAGACGCTACCCTGGTGGAGATCAACCCCTACGCGCTGGTGGACGAGAACACCCTGGCCGCGCTGGACGCCAAGATGAACTTCGACGACAACGCCCTGTATAAACACGACGACGTTGAAGCGATGAAGAACGCCGAAGAGTACAGCCAGGACGAGATCGACGCCAAAGAGTACGGGCTGAGCTTCGTCAGCATGGACGGCGAGATCGGCTGTATCGTCAACGGCGCGGGCCTCGCCATGGCGACGATGGACATCGTCAAGCTCTTTGGGGGCAACCCGGCAAACTTCCTGGACGTGGGGGGCAGCTCCAACCCGGAGAAAGTGCTGCAGGCGATCCGGATCATCCTGCGGAATCCGAAGGTGAAGGCAATTCTCATCAATATCTTCGGCGGAATCACCCGGTGCGACGATATCGCCCGGGGAATCATCATGGCCACCGACCAGATCGATATCTCGGTGCCCCTGGTGATCCGGCTGGTGGGAACCAACCAGAAGGAGGGCCGCGCTCTCCTGGAAGAGAAGGGGTTCGCCGTTGGTGACGACCTCAGCGAAGCGGTGCGCAAGGTTGTGGCGCTGCACAAGGGAGCACAGGCATGAGCATACTGATCAACGAGAACACAAACGTGCTGGTCCAGGGAATCACCGGTCGCGACGGATCGTTCCACGCACGGCAGATGGTCGCCGACGGTACCAGGATCGTCGCCGGGGTGACCCCGGGTAAGAGCGGTCAGAAGATGGACGACGTCCCGGTCTACGGGACCGTTGCCGAGGCAGCGAAAGAACACCGGGTGGACGCCACGGTGATCTTTGTGCCTGCCCGCTTTGCCGCTGCGGCGGTTCGGGAGGCAGCGGACGCAGAGATTCCCCTGATCATTACCATCACCGAAGGGGTGCCTGTACTGGAAATGCTTGAGGCGTATCACATGGTCCGGGACCGGGGGCTGCGGATGATCGGCCCCAACTGCCCCGGCCTCATCTCTCCCGGTAAGTGCAAGATCGGGATCATGCCCTACCACATCCACAAACCGGGAAACATCGGGGTGATCTCCCGCTCGGGAACCCTCACCTACGAGGTGGTGTACAACCTGACCAACGCGGGGATGGGCCAGTCCACCTGTATCGGAATCGGCGGGGACCCCGTTATCGGTACCAGTTTCATCGATGCCCTTACCCTCTTCCAGGCTGACCCGGAAACTACCGGGGTGGTGGTGATCGGCGAGATCGGCGGTGAAGACGAGGAAGCGGCGGCGGATTTCGTGCGCACCTCCATGGACAAACCGGTGGTGAGCTTCATCTCCGGGCGGACCGCCCCTCCGGGAAAACGGATGGGCCACGCCGGAGCGATCATCTCCGGTGGCAAGGGGACACCCGAGGCCAAGGTGGCCGCGCTGGAGGCAGCGGGCATCCCGGTAGCGCAGACGCCGGATCAGATTCCGGGGCTCCTGAAAGAGAAGCTGCGGTAGCCGCAGACGTCACAGAAAGGTGAGTTTTTCTGTTATAGTATTTGGCCGTGGCCTGTGGTCACGGCCACTTGCACGTACAACACGTCCCGAGGGAGCCTGTCTATGGATGACCTGGAGATAGCCAACAGCGACTACGTCGAGGAACTGTACCTCGCCTGGCTGGAGAACCCCGCAGCGGTACCGCAGGAGTGGCACAGTTACTTTTCGCACCTGCCCGGGGATTCAGCGGTCCCCTGCACGGCTTCCGGCACGGCGACCAGCGACGCCGGGGCGGTTCACGCGCGAAAGCAGGCAGCGGTGGAGAAGCTGCTCTGGGCGTATCGTGATCTCGGTGCGATCTACGCCAAGAGCAACCCCCTGGAAAAGTACGAGACCCCGGAAATGCGGTACATGCGCATCACCGTGGAAGGGATCGTGGACAACCTTTCTCCCGAGTCCTGGGGGCTCCGGGAAGAGGACATGGACACCCTCTTCGATACCGGAGGGTTTTTCGTTCCCAGCCCCGCACCGTTGCGACAGATCCTGGCCCGGGCGCGTCAGACCTACCTGGGGTCGCTGGGGATCGAATTCACCCACATCAAGAACCACGCGATGCGGCGGTGGCTGCTGCAGAAAATCGAGCACGAGCAACACCGGGAAGACTGGTCGGTAGAGCAAAAGATCCGCTTCGAGAAGGACCTGATCAAAGCGGAAGAGTTTGAGCACTTCGTCCACAACAACTTTGTGGGACAGAAGCGATTCAGCCTGGAGGGCGGCGAGGGGCTGATCCCGGCGCTGCACTACCTCATCTACAGCGCTGCCGACCACAAGGCGAAAGAGATCGTGATCGGCATGGCCCATCGGGGCAGGTTGAACGTCTTCACCAACGCCATGCGAAAGCCCGCGGTAGAGACGTTTACCAAGTTCATCGACGCGGAACAGCCTCACCAGTACGGTGGGACCGGTGACGTCAAATATCACCTTGGCCACAGTTTCGATTACGTGGACAAAGCCAGCGGGCGAAAGATTCACATATCCCTGGTGGCAAACCCCAGCCACCTGGAAGCGGTGAACCCGGTGGTGGAGGGCAAAGCCCGGGGCATTCAGCGCCGTCATGGCGACTTCAACCGCAAGAAGGTGATACCCGTCCTGGTTCACGGTGACGCCGCGTTCAGCGGTCAGGGTGTGGTCATGGAGACGTTCAACCTCAGCCAGCTCAAGGGCTACCGTACCGGCGGGACGATCCACGTCATCGTCAACAACCAGATTGGCTTCACCACCGCTTCCCGGGACGGCCGCAGTACCTTCTTTGCCACGGATATCGCCAAGGGCATCCAGATTCCCATCTTCCACGCCAACGGCGACGATCCGGAAGCGGTGGTCCGGGCGGTGGATCTGGCGGTGCGCTGGCGACAGAAGTTCGGCTACGATGCAGTTGTGGATATCGTCTGCTACCGCCGACTGGGACACAACGAAGCGGACGAGCCCTCCTTCACCCACCCCATCATGTACGAGATGATCAAGAATCACCCCAGCGCGCCGGTGATCTACGGCCGCAAACTGGACAGAAACGGGGTGTGGACCGAGGAAGAACAAGACCAGTTCCGCAAGAAATATCGTGGTGTTTTGAAGGAGCACCTGGAGATGGCCCGCTCCGGGTCGTACCAGCCCAAAGTGGACGATTCCCTTGAGCAGGGCGACTGGACCACCTTCGGAAAGAAATATTCCTTCGACGTAGTGGATACGGCAGTACCGCAGGATCGCCTGCGACGACTTGGTGAGGTTCTCACCACCATCCCGGATACCTTCAATCTCCATTCCAAATTGCGTCGTCTGGTGAAGGAACGGCGAACGATGCTGGACCAGGGCGAGGGAATCGACTGGGGATTTGCAGAGGCCCTGTCCATGGCATCCATCCTCGAGGACGGCTATTCCATTCGCCTCAGCGGAGAGGATACCGGTCGCGGCACCTTCAGCCATCGCCACGCCGAGTGGTGGGACGTGGCGTCGGAGCGTCCGGTGTACTACACCCCCCTGAAACGGGTTGCCCCGAAACAGGGCACATTTTCGGTGTACGACAGCCCCCTCTCGGAGTTCGGGGTGTTGGGCTTCGAGTACGGCTACTCCATCGCCCAGCCCAACGTGCTGGTGATCTGGGAGGCCCAGTTCGGGGATTTTGTCAACGGTGGTCAGGTGATCATCGACCAGTTCATTTCCTCCAGCGAGAGCAAATGGTACCGCTACTCCGGGCTGGTGATGCTGCTGCCCCACGGGTATGAGGGACAGGGGCCGGAACACTCCAGTGCCCACCTGGAACGGTTTCTGCAGCTTTGCGCGGAAGACAACATGCAGGTGGTCAACGCCACCACTCCGGGGCAGCTTTTTCATCTTCTGCGACGACAGATGCTGCAGCCCTTCCGCAAGCCTCTGATCGTGATGTCCCCCAAGAGCCTGCTTCGCCGGAAAGAGGCGCAATCGGCCCTGTCCGAGTTAACCAGCGGTCACTTCGCGACGGTTCTGGACGATCCGCGCACCCCACAGAAGCCGCATACCCTGATCTTTTGCTCCGGGAAAATCTACTACGATCTTGACGCGCGGCGGGTGGAGCAGGAGATGACCGAGCGGGTGGCGCTGGTGCGGCTGGAACAGCTGTATCCCTGGCCGGAAGCACAGATTCGCGAGGTTGCCGGCCGGTATGCCGGAGCCGGGCGTATTGTCTGGGTGCAGGAGGAAAGCAGAAACCGCGGTGCCTGGCGTTTCGTCCAGAACCGCATCGCCGAGATCGTCGGTGTGGAGAATATCGAGTACGTGGGCCGCTCCGCCAGCCCTTCACCGGCCACTGGTTCCTACCGCGAGCACATGGCGGAGCTGGAACAGATCCTGAGCAGTGCAGTACCGTCGAATTCGACGGTGGAATGAGGAGAGAACTGGAATGAAACACAACGTTGAAGTACCCCAGGTCGGCGAGTCCGTCTCGGAAGGGATTCTGGCCAGCTGGTTCAAGAAAGATGGCGAAGCGGTAGAGGAGGGGGAGCAACTCTTCGAGTTGGAGACGGACAAGGCGACGATGCCCGTTCCCGCTCCTGTCTCGGGGGTGGTAAAAATCCTGGTTGCGGCGGACACGGAGGTTTCCGTTGGGGCAGTGGTGGCGGAGATCGATACAGAGGGTGCTGCCACCGCCACATCTGCCCCCGCAGCTGCGTCGGCTGACCCCGCTCCGGCAGAGTCCGCCCCCGCTTCCGCGGCATCTGCCGCCCCCGGCCCGGTCTCCCCGGCGGTGCGCCGCGCCCTCGAGGAGGGTGGCGTCTCCGCCGAGACAGTGGCCGCGACGGTGACCCCTTCCGGCAAAGACGGCCGGCTCACCAAGGCAGACGTACAGCAGTACCTCAACGACGCCGGGAAAGCCCAGGCTCCGGCCCAGCCCCCTGCCACGAAGTCTGAACCGGCCCCCGCTGCGGCAGCGGCTTCCACCCAGCCTCGCGCGTCTGCTCCCTCGTCATCCCCGGAGACCTCGCAACGACAGGAGCGTCGTCGCATGAGCATGATCCGAAAGCGTATCGCCGAGAACCTTGTCCGCAGCAAGCACGAATCGGCCCACCTGACCACCTTCAACGAGGTGGACATGAGCGCGATCATGCAGATTCGCAGCACCTACCGGGACGCCTTTGAGAAACGCCATGGGGTGCGCCTGGGCTTCATGAGCTTCTTCATCAAGGCAGCGCAGCGGGCGCTGGCCCAGTATCCGGCGGTGAACGCGTTCGTTGACGGCACGGATCTGCTCTTCAACCACTACTACAACATCGGCGTGGCGATCTCCACCGACGCGGGGCTGATCGTTCCGGTGATCCGCGACGTCGATACCCGCAGCTTCGCCGATATCGAGGCGACCATCGTCGATTTTGCCACGCGGTCGAAGTCAAAGCAGATCATGCCCGACGAGTTTTCCGGGGGTACATTCACCATCACCAACGGTGGCGTTTTTGGAAGCATGCTCTCCACCCCCATTCCCAGCCCACCGCAGACAGCGGTGCTGGGGGTGCACTCTATCGACAAACGGGCGGTTGTGCGGGATGACCAGGTGGTCATCCGCCCGATGATGTATCTGGCCCTGACCTACGATCATCGGGTGATCGACGGCCGGG
>SKHA01000259.1 GCA_007117185.1 Spirochaeta sp.
CAGCACCATCACCGCGATACACCCCAGGGCACCCAGAAAACTGACCCACCACGGTACGGTCACGGTGGGCCGAAAGCTGGGGTTGTCCACCAGCCGTTCCATACCGGCGGAGAGGTTCAGGACTCCGTAGGTGGTCAGGAAGAACATGGTCAGCACCTCCGCCACCTGATTGAGGCTGCCAAGGAGGATCGCCGCCAGAGCCAGAGCAACGGAAATCGTTGTCGCCACCAGCGGTTCCGCCGTCTTGCCCACACCGTGCCCGAGAAATCGCGGAACGATTCCGTCTATTCCCAGAGCCTGAAGGGTGCGTGGAGCCGCCATGAGTGAACCGATGGCGGAGCTCAACGTCGCCCCGATCACCCCGAGGGTCACCAGGACCGGCCAGCGGGATACGTCTCGCAGCGCCGTTGACGCCGGCAGCCCCGCTCTGTCCACGGAAAAAGCGAGCATGATTGGTACCAGTATGTACACGAGAAATCCCGCCCCAACCGCCAGAAATGTACCCCGGGGAATGCTCTTTGCCGGCGTCTTCAGGTCCCCGGACATGGAGACCCCCGCAAGGATTCCCGTCACTGCGGGAAAGAAGACGGCAAAGACCCCCCAGAACGCCATCCCCTCGCCGTAGGAGGGCCCCAGGTTCTGAGGGAGGTACAGCGGCCGAAAGCCCGCTGCGATGGAGACGAAGCTGGCCAGAATCACCACCAGAATGCCGTACTGCAGGACCACCATGAACCGCGCTCCGGCAATTCCCGCGACTACCAGAACCAGCATCGCCGTGATCGCCACAACGGTGATGGACCACTGGGGATAGATCGCCGTGAACGCTTCGGCAAAACCGATCACGTACAGGGCGATGGACAGGGCCTGGCTGAAAAAGAGGGGAATGCCGATACCGCCCCCGGCCTGGTACCCCAGAACCCGGGAGACCATGAAGTAGGCACCACCGGTCTCCATCTGCTCGTTGGAGGCGATGCTGGCCACCGAGAGGGAGCTGATGAAGGTGATGCTGTTGGCAATCACCACGATGACCAGGGTGCGCAGGAGCCCGGCGTTGGCCAGGACCCAGCTGAAGCGCAGGTACATGATCACCCCGATGATGGTGAGGAAGCTGGGGGTGAAGACGCCGCCAAAGGTCCCCAGAGTACGGACCCGCGCCGCAGTGACAGTATCACCGTCGGGGTGGACGAACTCCGCATCCACCGCCGACACGCCGGTATCCGGGGCGGGGCGGAGACGCCGTGAGAGCGGCCGCAGCCGCTGCAGGAAACCGGGAATTTTCATGGGGTGATAGTACCCCGAATCCCTACAAAAACAAGCTCACCAGGCTCACCATGAAAACCATATACAAAAACGCCGCCACCACCGAGTGTGTCTTGGCTCTGAGCATCGCCTGCTTGCGGGCCGCCGCCTCTTCCACGCCCTTCTTCTTCAGCCGGGAAACCATGAGGGGAAACGAGACAAACCCAACCACTCCCATGACCAGCAACACCGACAGAATGCGGATTATCGTGTTCTCAGGCATTTCATGAACTCCTTTATTTCGCAGCTCGGACGGGCTTGAACTTCCGGTTCAGCCAGGGGGTGGTGAGATTCATCGTCAGGACTGCAAAGGTTGTCCCTTCGGTGAACTCGTAAACCCCCGGGGTCTGCCATCCCCACCAGCGCATGGCCATTATTATCGCACCGATGCCGATGCCGAAGATCACCTGTCCCTTGGGATACCGCGGTGAGGTCATCGGGTCAGTGGCCATGAAGCACGCCCCCAGCATGAGACTCCCGGCGAAGAAGTAGAACAGCGGGTTGTGCCCGGCGATGATCGCCAGAACCAGCACCACCGAAAACGCCGCGGCGGGTATTCGCCAGCGCACAAACTTGCGATACACCAGATAGGAGAAACCGATGAGCAGCGCCAGGGTGGATATCTCCCCGATGGTGCCGGGAATACGCCCGAGGAACATGTCCAGGATGGGCACCCCCGCGGCCTCTCCGGTCTCCCGCAGGATCTCCAGCGGCGTCGCTGTGGTGACAAGGTCGAAGGGCCGGCGCCAGGGCAGGATCGAGTCGGGAAAGACGAACAGGTAGAACAGGCGCCCGAACATCGCCGGGTTGAAGAGGTTCTTTCCCACGCCCCCGAGGAGCTGCTTCCCGAAGACGATACCGAAGACCGCCGAAACAGACACCGCGTACCACGGCGTTGAAATGGACACGGCCATTCCCAGCAGCATCCCGGTAATCGCCGCGCTGCCGTCGGTGGCGGTAACCTTCTGGCGAGTGAGCTTCTGGAAGATCGCCTCGGCGGCGACAGCGGCAACGATGCCCGCCACGATCCTGATCAGCGCCGCCGGTCCAAACGCGTAGACCGACCACAGTGCTGCCGGCGTCAGGGCCACCAGCATTCCGTACATGATTTTCATTGGTTCAACCTCTCCATCGTGCCGTATAGGGCGGTAATCATCATTGCGCGCATTATAAAGCCAACTCGGGAGGTTGCAAAGGATTTTCGCCGGGATCTCGGTCATGAACGCAACGGTGTGGTGTTTATTGTCCAACCCGATGGGGATATCGTCCTGGGTGGGCCGCATCGATGAGCAGCTTCGGTATTACCATTGTGGTCTTCCGAGGGGCACCGTCGTAGCGGTCACCTTTCCCGCGTAACTGTGGAATACTTGCGTGGCCCCACAGGGAAACGATAGTATCCGGTGTGCGTCGCCTCCCGGTTCTGACCAGAAGCAACCTTTTCGTGGCAGTGGTAGCGCTGGTAATATTCCAGATATCGCCGGAGCACCCCGGCGTGATAATGGTAACCAGGGTATTGACGGGCCTGCTTATTCTGGGTGTCCTGGCGGAGACAGTGGTCTATTTTTTGCGGGGCTGGTCCGGGGGAACGCTGTTTCGCGAGTCCCTGCCACCGCTTCTGCTGCAGGGCGCTTTTCTGGCCATGATCGCCATTCAGTTCCCCGAACCTGCGGTGCTGCTGGTGGTGATTCGGGCGGTGTTGCTGCTGTTGCCCTCGCTGGCGCGGACCAGCCGCCTGAGCGGGTTTGTCTCTGATATCGTGACCCACCCCGCGCAGACCGTCGCCCTCAGCTTTCTCCTGGCCATTCTGGCGGGAACCTGGCTGCTCATGCTGCCCTTTACCGCTGTCTCGGGAAGGGGTCTGTCTCTGATCGATGCCCTGTTCACCGCTACCAGCGCAATCTGTGTGACTGGGCTCATCGTCGTGGACACCGCCACCGTCTTTACCGTCTGGGGACAGATCGTGATCATGCTGCTGATTCAGGTCGGTGGTGTGGGGATCATGGTGCTTGCCCTGTTCACGTTGACCCTTCGTCGTCAGGCCGTGTCGGTGGAGAGCAAGCTGCTTCTGTCGTATATGATCAGTGAGAAACGGATAACCGAACTCTCCGGAGCGCTGAAGCGAATCGTCCTGATCACCTTCGGAATCGAAGCTGTCGGGGCGGTATTGCTGTTCTTCTTCTTCCAGCCGGTTGCACACAACACCGGCCATCAGGTGCTTCTGGCGGTCTTTCACGCCGTCTCTGCGTTCTGTAACGCCGGATTTGCCCTCTTCACAACCAGTCTGGAACAGTTTCATGGTCACGCCGGTATCAACACGGTAGTGATTACCCTTATCATCGCCGGAGGTATCAGCTTCGGGGTTCTGACCAACCTCTTTCAGTTTGTCAGGGACACCCTTCGAAACATCGTCTCCGGCAGAAGATCCAGGGTGACCAGATTGACGGTAAATTCGAAGACGGTACTTCTGGCGACGGTGGTTCTTCTGACCAGCGGGCTCTTCCTCTTCTACGCGCTGGAATTTGACAAAGCCCTGAGCCCCTACGGGACGGGACAGCAGTATCTGGCGGCGCTGTTTCAGTCGGTAACGCTGCGCACCGCCGGTTTCAACACCGTTCCCATAGATCAGCTGACCACCGGAACGTATATCATGATGATGGTGTTCATGTTTGTGGGAGGAGCTTCGGGCAGTACAGCCGGAGGAATCAAGGTGAATAACGCCGCGGTGATCCTCTCCTATGTCAACGCCACCCGTCGTGGACGGGGACAGACGCTGCTTTTCGGCCACGCCGTTGGCGTGCGCCAGACCGCCACCGCGTTTACGGTGCTGCTGTTCGGCATCGTCTCTGTGGTGGTCGGGACGTTCCTGATGAGTCTTACTGAACAGGCAGAGCCGATCCGGATCGTCTTTGAGGCGGTGAGCGCCTTCGGCACGGTGGGGTTGAGTACAGGGATTACCGGCGATCTGACCTGGCAGGGGAGAATCATCATTACAGTTCTCATGTTCATCGGTCGGGTGGGGCCGCTGACTCTGCTTGCGGCTACGGCAACACCGGCAAAGCGGATGAACCTGGCGTATCCCTCTGCCGATGTGGCGGTTGGGTAATCGATTCCGGGCTGAAACGGAAAGGATCTGCAGGATGGCACGACAGAAAGCGCAGGAGAAAGTATTCGCGGTGATCGGACTGGGAATATTCGGCCGACAGGTGTGCGCCACCCTGACCGACCACGGTGCATCGGTAATCGCCATGGACAACGATCCGGCGAAGGTGGAACGCATAAAAGAGACGGTGACCCAGGCGGTATTGGTCAACGCCACCGACGGGGACTCCCTCGCCCTGGCGCCGCTGGAAGACGTGGACGTGGCGGTGGTTGCCATGGGCGACAGCGTGGAAGCGAGTATTCTCGCCACCACCCTGCTCAAGCGCCAGGCCATTCCCTACGTTGTCGCCCGGGCGATCAGTACGGTACACGCCCAGGTCCTCAAGCAAGTGGGGGCGGATGAGGTGATCAACGTCGAGCTTGACGCGGGTCTGCGACTGGGAAACCGCCTGGTTGCCCCGCGAATTCTTGAACAGGTCTCCCTCTCTTCCGGGGTGAGCGTGGCAGAGATGCACGTTCCCGGACCGGTGGTGGGCAAGTCACTGGCGGAGCTTGCCTTGCGAGGTCGCTACCAGATCAGTGTGATCTCCATCAAACGTATCCAGGTGGATGTGGACGAGGTGGGTAACCCGGTCAGACGGGAAGACATCGTGTTTCCCGGACCGGACGATATCCTGCAGGAGGATGACATCATCCACATCATCGGCGAGAACGACGCGATCCAGCGGTTTCAGAGTCTGTAAATGAAGATACTGGTTGAACGAAAACTGATGCTGCTCCTCGCCGTTGGCGCTGTCTCTGCGGCAATCGTGCCTGCGGCTATCGGCTATACCGCTCTGGTGGAGGCGGTGGGTCTTTCCGCAATTGAAGCGAAGACAGCCGGCGAAGGACTGCTTTTTGTCGGTATCACCGCCGCCGGTCTGTTTCTCCTCCTCCTTCTGACAGTTCTGCTGCGGGTGTACCGAGTCAGCACGGCCCTCGCCCGCATCGCTGAACTGCACCGCATGGACGGGTACGATCTGCGGCCCGCTCTCTTGCGGCTGGGAGACATCGGGGAGAGCATCCTGCAGATTCTGGGACAGCTGACCGAGTTGAACCGCAGGAAATCCACCAGGATGCACGCTATGAACGGGCTGCTGCAGGATGTCCTCAGTAAAAGTGGAAAACGGATCCTGGTGGTTGACCCCCGGGGCATGGTGATCCGGGCCACCCCGGCGGCGCTGGAGCTGCTGGATCGACCGGCATCTGCGGTGCTGGACCTCCCGGTGGACGACGCGCTGCCGGGGACGGGGTTTGCCCGCACCCGTGCGGCTATCGGGCGTTCCGGCGATCCCTGGACGGTGAAGGGGGCCCCGTTTCCCCTGGCGGTGGAACCAATACCCGATGATCGCGGTGAGACCGGCTATTACGTGTACTACCTGGGACCTGACGCGTCGCTGGTCCATCAAAGTCTGCCGGACAGCCATCAGATCACTGCGGCACCGCAGGAACCACCCACGGTGCCCCCGGCGGTTCCCACGGCGCACCGACAGAAGAGTTTGCTCTCCCGACTCAGGAAGCTTCTGGGTTAGGAGCCCCTTCCTTTTCCGTCCGGAACCCGTCTACTTGTGAACGAATCGCATCCAGGGCGGTGCGATTGCGGGATCCCAGATCAGCCAGGTCCGCGCTGGCGGTACTGATTTCCCTGACCCCGGCCTCGATCTCATCGATCCCGGTGGCCACCCCAGCCGAAAGATCCCGCACGGTGAGGATGCTGCTGGTAATCTCGTCCGCGCCGATGCGCATCTGTTCGCTGCCGCTGATCACCTCGTTGGAGATATCCGTGAGTTCGGCGATGGCACCAAGAATGCGGTTTCCCCCAGCGGCAAGGTCCTTCATGGTGGTGCCGATGGTGCTGAACGTATCGGTGAAGTCAAGGATATCCGACTGGATGCGGTGAAACGTCTCCTCGGTGTCCCGGGTTGCCCCAAGCGCTTCTTTCACCGTCTGGACGGTGGTGGTGATGTTCTCCTGGATCACCGTGGAGTTCTCCCTGGTGCTGTCAGAGAGCTTTCTGATCTCCTCGGCCACCACCGCAAACCCGCGCCCCGCCTCGCCGGCGTGGGCTGCCTCGATTGCCGCGTTCATCGCCAGCAGGTCCGTCTGGCCGGCGATCGCGTTGATCACCGAAACCGCCTCGTAGATCGTATCCGCCGCGGCGTGGACCGCGGTGATGAGAGCGGTGGTCTTCTCGATCTTCTCGCTGCCGTCGCGCACCCCGGCGCTGAGCGCGGTGATTCGTTCCTGCTTCTCCTCGGTTGTGCGGCTTACTGACTCCACCGCACCGATCATGCTGGTTGTCGCCGTTGAGGTATCCGCGACGGCTCGCTGCTGCCGCTGGATGCCCTGGACGAGGGTGCCGATGATCGCCTGGATCTCTTCGGTAGCGGTGGAGGTCTCCTGAACGCTGCCGTCCATCCGTCGCACCTGTTTGGCCATGGAGATGAGGTTCTGGGTGATCTGATGGACCGCCGCGGAGCTCTCGGCTGAACCGGCGGAAAGGTCCTGGGAGAGATCCTCCGCCGAAAGAACCTCTGCCTTGATCCGCTCCACGATCTCACGCATCGTATCCACGAAACTGTTGAAATGGCGCGCCAGCAACCCCACCTCGTCCCGGGATCGCTCAGGAAGGTGCGCGGTGAGATCGCCGTTGCCCGCGGCGATACCCGCCAGAACGGTGGCCGTCGCCGCCAGGGGGCGGGTGATGGATCGGCTGATCAGCACAACGACGGCGATCAATACCACCATCAGCGCCACGGTAATGGCGATGGACAGACCGGTTATGGCTGCCACCGACGCAAACGCCTCTTCGGCGTCGATCTCAGAGAGGAGCGCCCAGTCTACCCCGGCAACGTCAATGGGACGGTACGACGAGAGAACCGGGACATCGCGGTAGTCCCGGACGATCTGGACACCAGTCTCTCCGGCCAGGGCCTGCCGGGAAGCAGCGGTATCCACCGGCAGGTGCAGGATCGAGGTGCCGTAGTCGGCGATCGCCTGGGCAACCGACGCCATTCCGGAAGCGGTACCAAGGGCGGTCACCATTCCTTCGGTATCCTCAAGGAAGAAGCGCGATTCCGTTCGCAGCCGCTGGTCCGGTCCGATCAGATAGGTCTCGCCGGAGTTCCCCAGCCCCTCGGCCTGCCAGTTGGCGTTATTGGTCATGATCTGGTTGATCCGGTCCACCGGCATCTGGAAGATGAGGACCCCCGCGAGCTCCCCGTTGTCGAAGATGGGGCTGGAGATAAATGACGCCGGAGCGCTGTACGAGGGGAGGTACTGGTCAAAGTCGATCAGGTGGGTTGATCCCGGGGTGGGGGACTCCATGGCCGCACGAAAAGCCGCGGCAATTCCCGAATCACGGTAGGGGCCGGAGACCAGGCTGGTGACGTAATCCGCTTCCTTGTAAACAGAGTAGACGATGATGCCGTTTTCCGGCTCCACCAGGAAGATGTCGTAGTAGCCGAAGCGTCGCAGAAACGAGCGGATTATCGGGTGGTAGCGCTGGTGCAGCTCGTCATAACGGTCTATTTGGGCAGAGGTGAGCTCCTCCTTTGAACCGACCGGGTTGGGGTTGTCCGCGATATACCGGGCGTGAAGGATGCGGGACTGTGGCAGGGCAGGGATCAGCGCCGCAACCTCGTCGGGGCCGGGACGGTCGCGCTCGGGAATGCGGGGCAGGTACTCAGTGCGAATGTAACCCGATACCGCCCTCTCAGCTGCGGCGAGCTCACCGGGTGTCCATGTCACCTCGCTGAAGGCCTGACGGAACGCCGCCATTGCCTCAACGATCATCAGGTTCTCCGCATTGGAGGCGATCTGGCTGTCAATCGTGGCAAAGTAGGCCTCGATGCTGCCGGCTTTGACGTCTCTGATCGCGGTGAGCTTCTCAAAGCCCGCCTGTCGAAGTCCCTGCCGGGCCACCGTCGTTGTCCCGAGAGCCAACCCCGCCATCCCCGCTACCACCAGTACGATCGTGAGAGCCAGACGCCCCCGAATGGAAATACTCACGTATTTTTACCTCTTGTTAGCAACAATATAATCGATGTTGTCGGGAATTGTCACGGAGGGATCGACCGGGCGATAAGGGCAAATGGAGAACTGCGGGAGATTCATGTGATTGTTGTTTCGACGGTATAGACTGTCCCTTCACACCACAAGGAAGCAACTTTCCGAAAGAAGTTACCATCCCGCGCAAGCACTGACGCCACACACCCCCTTATTACCTATAGGGGGAAGGGTGAAACCACACGACGACCTGTTCCGGGAGATGGTCTCGGACCCGGCAGCGCAACGGGACATGGTGCAGATATGCCTGCCCGACTTGGCCGCGCGGATTGCCATGGATACGGTTACACCGGTGGAGGCAACCTTTACGG
>SKHA01000268.1 GCA_007117185.1 Spirochaeta sp.
TCCCTTTGTCGGGCTGGGAAACTACGCGGTGGTGATGCAGAGCGACCAGTTCTGGTACACCTTCCTCTTCACCCTGGGGTTCACGGTGGTTGCGGTCACCCTGGATATTTCACTGGGAATGCTCTTTGCCCTGGCAACGTTCTACGTCCCCCGGGGGATGAGGGGGGTTCTGCGGGCGTTGATCATCGTTCCCTGGGCGATTCCCAAGGTGATTCAGGCGTCGATGTGGCGCTGGATGCTCAACAGCGACGTGGGCCCCATCGGGGACATACTGGTCCGCCTGGGGATCGTCGAGCGACCACCCCTCTTCCTGGCGGACCGGGTCCTGGCGATGGTTAGCGTCGTTGCCGCCTACACCTGGAAGGGGTCAAGCATCGCTGCGTTCTTTCTGATGGGTGGGCTGGCAATGATACCACGGGAGGTGCGGGAGTCGGCGATCGTGGACGGCGCGGGAGCGCTGCGGCGTTTTGTCTCCATTACCCTGCCGATGGTGATGCCCACCCTCTTCGTCGCGCTTCTGTATCGCAGTCAGGACGCGCTGCGCGTCTTCGATGTGGTCTACGGCCTTACCAGCGGAGGTCCGGGCACCAGCACCGACACGCTCAGCTCCTTCGCCTATCAGAACTACTTCCGGTATGCCCAGTTCGGGCGGGCGTCCACGTACGCGGTGGTTACCTTCGTTCTCATCGGAATCATCGGTGTCTTTTATATCAGCAAGGTGAAGCAGAACTTCAGCTTCCGGGATTGATCAAATTGAACAGGGGGGATTCGTGACCAAACGACAGCAGATCCGGCAGCACCGGGCGATCTCGTCGCTGATCCTCGTGGTGATCGGCCTGTGGTGTCTCTTTCCGCTGGTGTGGATCGCCGTCACCTCCATCAAGCCGCTGGGAACAGAGTACCGGATCCCGGTGGAGTATTGGCCACAGAATCCAACGCTGGAGAACTACCGCACCGTCCTGGGCGAACGGTTCACCATTCAGCGGTCCATCTTCAACAGCCTGGTGGTGTCCACCGGATCGGTGGTAGGGACGCTGCTCCTGGCCACCCTTTCAGCGTACGCGATTGCGCGGATGCGGTTTCGCTTCCGCTTTCAGACGTTGTACATGATGCAGATCGCCGGGATGATTCCGCCTATCGTGGTGATCGCCCCCACCTTCGTACTGATGCGCTCGCTGGGGTTGCTGCGCACCTACTGGGCGATGATCCTGCCCAACACCGTCTACGCGCTGCCCCTCTCATCGTTCCTGATCGCCAGTTACTTCGCCAATGTTCCCTTCGAGCTTGAAGACGCGGCAAAGATCGACGGCGCCGGCACAATGACCACCATCTTTCGAGTGATTCTGCCGGTGGCCGCCCCGGGAATCTTCTCTGCGGGGGTGCTGGCGTTTCTGGGGTCCTGGGGTGAGTTCATGCTGGCCAACACCGTCTCCATCGGTTCAGCAGCGGTGGAGACGGTACCGGTGGCGGTGTTGAGTCTGAGTCGCGCCTTCGACCTGCAGTGGGCGTGGGTCGCTGCGGGAACGATGGTCTCGATTGTGCCGATCATCGTCGCTGTCCTGCTGCTGCAAAGGTTTGTGGTGACTGGGCTGTCCGCGGGTGGGCTCAAGTAGCGTGATCCCGGGCAACGAAGGATATACGGTCCACGTCGTCTCCCATACCCACTGGGACCGGGAGTGGTACCGGACGCGGCAGCAGTTTCGCCTTGCCCTGGCTGAGACGGTGGACACCGTGCTTCAATACCTGCGGGAAGACCCGGCGTTCCGGGCGTTTCTCCTGGACGGTCAGGCGGTACTGGTAGAGGACTATCTTTCCCTGCGCCAGGACCGCCCGGAGCTGGCAGCGGAGCTGACCAGCCGCGTCGGTGAGGGGCGGCTGTCCATCGGACCGTGGTACACCCAGCCGGACGAGTTTCTCGTTTCCGGAGAGAGCCTGATCCGCAACCTGCAGATCGGTATCGCCACCGCCGCGCGTTACGGTGGGGCGATGCGTCTGGGGTGGATTCCCGACACCTTCGGTCACATCGCCCAGCTGCCGCAGATTCTGAGGGGCTTCGGGATTACCGCCGCCGCCCTCACCCGGGGCGTTGGTGATGAGCTGCCGGGGCCGCGGAGCGAGTTCCGCTGGCGCAGCCCCGACGGCAGCGAGGTGCTGGTTCTGCACCAGGTTCAGGGGTACTTCAGCGCCGGGCTGATGGCGTTCCCCTACTTCTGGGGCGACGTGGTCCAGGCTGCGCCCTCGGTGCAGCAGGCGATAGAGCGGGTCAAGCCGCTCCTGGAGGGGCTGCGTGACAACAGTGGCAGCAGCCAGCTGGTCCTGTGGAACGGGGCGGACCACATGCCCCCGGAACCGGGTATCACCGAGACGATCCGGCAGTTGAACCTGTGGGGCGCCACCACGCCGGAGGGCTACCACTTCCTTCACAGCTCGGTGGAACAGGCCGCCGGCGCCGTTGCGGCGGCTGGCGCCGTTGCGGCGGCCACCCCCGGCGGGGAGGCCCTCCCGGTGGTAACCGGGGAGCTGCGGGGCAGCCGCTACCACCCCATGCTCTACGGGATTCTCTCCACCCGGACGTACCTGAAACAGCACAACAGCCGGGTCCAGCACCTTCTGGAACGGTATACCGAACCGCTGGCCGCCTTGAGTGGGCGGGACTGGCACGAGGAGATCCGCGAAGGGTGGCGCCTGCTGCTGCAGAACCACGGCCACGACAGCATCGGCGGGTGCAGCATCGACGAGGTACATCGGGAGATGCGTAGCCGCTTCACCCAGGCCGGGGAGATAGCCGACCAGGTGGCGGAGAACGCCCTGCGGCGCATTGCCGCCGGGCTCACCCCGCCGCCGGGCTCGCCGCCTGCTCCACCGTCCGCGGCCGGGTTAGCGGGATGCCTCGTCTTTTCCCCGGCGGACCGCCCCCGTAGCGCCGTGGTTGAACACGTGTACCGGGGGGCGGCGCTACCTGAAGAGCACCTGGTCGCTGTGGATGCCTCTGGAGCCACCCACCCGGTGCAACTGATCTCGCAGGAACTGTGCGACTACGGCTGGCTCAACCGCCTGACCACCACCGGCGAGGCAAAGCAGGCCCTGCCGTGGTGGCAGGAGGTACTGCGGCAGATGGACAACCTTGAGATCGCCGGCTGCAACCTGGCTCCGGCGAGGGCGCCAGCCCACACGCCGTCGGACGCTCCAGCTCCGGCGGCGAACACCACCCCCGCAAAACTCCAGCTGCAGCTGGCGGATCACCTCTCTCACGGGAACAGCGCGGTGATCGCAGAGCTCGCCCGGGAGCTTGCAGCGCTCCCGGGGGGACCGGATCAACCCCTGGCCATCACCGCTTCGTTTTACCGCTGCACCCTTGCGTTTGCACCGCGGCTGCCCCCGTTGGGATTCGCCTCGTTCCGGCTTTGTCCTTCGTCGCCACAACAGCCGGGGGCGCGGCTTCCCGGAGCCGGGGTAGAGGTCCGGGTAGAAGAAGGGGTCCTGCACTTCAGTGGGGGGACCCTGTCCTTCCCCCGGGACGGCAGCGTTGAGCTCACCACCACCGGTGGGAAGCGCTTCCCCGGGCTGAACCGTCTCGCGCTCCAGGGTGACGCCGGGGACACCTACGACTTTTGTCTCGAAGGCGACCGGAGACAGCTGCTGCCGGTAGAGCCGGCGGTGATCACCGTTCTTGAGGGTGGTCCGGTCCGGGCAACGATGCAGATCCGGGCACACTACCCCAAGGTGGGTACGGTCACAACGACGGTCGCGGTGGAGGCGGGAAGCGAGCGCGTCGCGTTTCGTACCGAACTTACCAACACGATGCAGGACTGCCGGCTGCAGGTGGAGTTCCCCCTGTCCGGAACCTCACGGGTACTGGCGGATGCACCGTTCAGCGTTGAGGAACGCCCGCCCGCCACCACGCCGACGACCGCGCAGACCACTGCTCAGAACACCGCGCACTGGCTGCAGCCTCCGGCGGAGACCGCCCCGCACAGTCAGTGGGTCGCCCCCGGCAGCAGCGATGACGCGTTTGTGCTCTACGCACCGGGGCTGCCGGAGCACGAGGTACGCCGGGAAGGGGGTGTTTCCCTGACACTGCTCCGTTGTGTGGGATGGCTCTCCCGGGGGGATATGAAGACCCGGGTGGGCCACGCCGGGCCGATGATCGCCACCCCTGAAGCGCAGTGCCCGGGGCCGGCGGTATTCCAGTACCACCTGCAATGGTTTCCTGGCAGTGCCGCGGTGGAAGAGGCAGTTCCCCGCCTGGCCGGAGCAACCCTGCCCCCCCGAACTGTCCCGGTTGCAACGGCGAGCACCCCTGCGGCCCCGTCGTCTCTCATGGACCTTGAGGGAACTGATTTCGTCCTCACCAGCTGCACCGGCGGGGAAAAGGCCGCAGCCGGCGGCCCGCCCCAAGGCGCCGGGCCGATAACGGTGCGTTTCTACAACTGCCGCTCCCGGGAGGTAACCGCACGGATCCGTCTGCACCGCAGCGTCCTTTCCTGCAGCAGGGTCACCCTGGACGGGAGGCTCCTTCAGGAGCTGCCCGTCGACGCCAACGGGTGGGTAACCGTCGCCGCGGCACCCCGGGAGATCATCACTCTGGCGCTGCGCTTGAGTCTACCGTATTCCGCTTGATCTTCTTGGTGGAAGTCATCTCCATCTCCTCTTCCACGATGATGGTACGGTTGATCCGCTGGTAGGGCTGCAACCGCTGGTTGACCTCCCCCACGATCTCGTCGATCCGCGCCTTGATCTGCTCCGGCCCTGCTCCGGCAAACAGGTCGCCGTTGGGAAACACCAGCGCTTCGATCAGCTCGGATTTCTTTGCGCGGTCCGCCTGATATCCCCTGACGAGGATCTGCGCCACCTCGTCGTGGAGCTGGAACTCGTTCTCGATCTCCTCGGGATAGACGTTCTTGCCCCCCTCGCTGACGATCAGGTTCTTGGCGCGGCCGGTAAGGTACAGGTAGTTTTCGCTGTCCAGGTACCCCAGATCGCCGGTGCGGAAGTAGCCGTCCTCGGTAAAGACCGCCGCTGTCTCCTCGGGCATCTGATAGTATCCCTGCATCACCATTGGCCCCTTGACGACGATCTCACCCACGCCGCGACTGTCCGGGTTCAGGATGCGCACGTCAGTCCGGGGCAGGACCTTGCCTACCGAAGTCTCCTTGTAGTGGTAAATGGGGTTGAGGGTGAGGATCGGCGAGGTCTCGGTGAGACCGTATCCCTGGACGAAGTCGATGCCCAGCTGGTTGTACTGGCGAAAGACACTCGGCGCCAGGGGCCCCCCGCCGGAGATGCAGATACGGATGGACGAGAGGGAGGCCTTCTCCAGGACGCTGTGAAAGAGCTTCTTCCCGGGGTTCTTGCCGGTCATCTTCTTGATGAGCCCGCTCTTCCACATGAGAAAGCGGATCAGGCCGTAAACCACAACGCCCTTCTCGCGGATACCCCGCATGATCCCCGCCAGCAGCTTATTAAAGAGCATGGGTACGCCGAGGAACATCGTCACCTGCGCTGCCCGCAAGTCGTGAAGAATCTGACTCACCGCCACCCGTTTGCCGAAAACCGTCTCGGCCCCCACGGAGAAGCTTTCCATGAACACCGCCAGCATGCAGTAGCTGTGGTGGATGGGCAACAACGCGTAAAAGACATCGGTATGCAGAATGGTGAGGTTCGCCTGTGCCAGCAGGCAGTCGCTGACGAAGTTCTCGTGGGTCAGCACAACACCCTTGGGACGACCGGTGGTTCCGGAGGTAAACATGATCGCCGCCACCTCTTCGCTCTTTGCCGCCACCACCGGATGATCGCGTTCGGCCTTCATCTCGTAGATGTACCGGTCTTTCTTCGGAGAGAGGCTGATCACCGCCGCGAGGCCCTTGCCCCCGGTGCCGGCCCCGGCCCCGGCAAAATGGTCCCAGCGTTCTTCATCCACAAAGAGCACCTTCGCACCACCGGCAGCGATGAGGTTACCGATCTCGCCGTCGTGGAGCTGGTAGTCGATAGGTACAACAATCCCTCCCGCAAAGAGTGTGGCCAGGTAGGCGATGGCCCACTCGGGGCTGTTCTTGCCGGTCACGGCAACACGATCGCCGTGTTCCACCCCCAGGGAGCGCAGGTACTGTGCCACCGTCAGGATCCGGGCGTGAGCTTCACGGTAGGTGAGGCTTACCCGGTCCGGCTCGTACACGGTGAAACAGGGCCGATCGGGATAACGTCGGACGGAAATCTGGAAGAGCTCCGGAATGGTGGGCCAGGTGCCGGAGAAGATACCTCCGCGGTACTCCTCAAGGAAGTCCCAGGGAGTCGGTTGAGATTCTTTCTGATGTGCCATGATCACAGTCTAACGCAGATACGGCGGTTTGAAAAGATTTTATCGGTTAATCGACCGACTATTTCTTCGCAATTGCAAATAATCTCATCATAAACCTATAATAGGGAAAAATGCGGTATCTCATACATGGAACGTTAATGACTCTTGTCCTCGCTTCCATAGCCGTCTTTGGGTTCATTGTTGTCCGGCAGCCTGTCTACTCGTTGGGTATGGGGCTGGTGATGGACCAGGGAGTCTATCAGATCTATGCGGTGGTGCCCGGATCTACCGCGTGGCGTGCGGGGATCTCGGTGGGGGACAGGATCACAGCGGTGGACTACCGTAGCACCGCCGAACTGATGAGCCTTCTTGCACGGTCGGAGAAGGAGTACCTGCAGGCAACCACATCCCTGTTCAACGGTCCCGATCCCGTTCACGTGGTTCTGCATGACCGCCGTCAGATCCTCCTTCCGGTGGAGGAGGCCCCCGTTTCCGTCAGGCTGCGTGCTGCCGACCGGGTGGTAATGTTCAACGTACTCACCGGATTCCTGCTGACCCTCTTTGGGGGGTTCGCTTCAATACGCGCTCTCGCTGCGGAGGATGCCTCCGGCGAGATTCATTCAGCAGCGCGGCGGTTCTTCCTGTTCAGTGTCTTTTTCGGTCCGGCAGTGGCGCTCTCGTACTTCCACAGCCTCTGGTCGTGGCCCCTGCTGTGGTGGCGCTTTGTGGGGCTCACTGTGACCGCTCCACTGGCAATACTCGGGCTGGTCTCCTTCGGCTCGGCGTTCCCGAAGAAGCTTCCCTCCGGGAGGGCGCCGCTGCTGTGGATAGTGGGAATACCTCCCGGGGTCTACGGCATTCTGGCTCTGCTGGGCAGGTTCGAACTGATCGGGCCGGGCCACTATTTCGTCCACGGCTACGTACTGTTCGGGATCGTGACGCTCATTGCGGAGCTGCGCATCCAGTACCGCCTCAATAACCGGGGGGCCCGGCGACGCTTGCGCTGGGTCTTTCTCGGCGCCGCCGGGAGCGTTGCTCCATACGGGTTTTACCTGGTCTCCATACTTGTCCGTGGCAGCTTCATCGAGCAATCCTACACCGGGGTGTTCAACCAGGTTTCGTCATTCTTCCTGCTGCTCTTTCCCGTTTCCATCGGGGTGGGACTCACCCGCTTTGACGTTCTTGACGTGGACGAACTCACTGCCCGGATCATCACCTACGTGTCCACGGCGATTCCCCTGACGATGATCATCGCGCTGCTGCTCAACCTCACCGCCCCCACGGACTGGCGCGTGTTCTACCTGCTGTTGATCGCGATTCTTGTCGGTTTTGGCGTCCTCTTTCATGACCCGATTCGCCAGCGGGTGGAGACGATGACCTACCGCCGCCGGAACCTCACCCAGGCAGCGATGGAGCGGGTGCGGGACCAGCTGCAGCAGCTGGTCCAGGAGGAAGAGATCCGCCACCTTGTTTCGTTGTTCATCCAGGATTCGTATCACCCGCAGTGGGTAGCCTGGGTACATTGGGAGAACGATGAACTCCAGCTTCTGCAGTACGTCGCCAGGGATTCCAGCGCCACGCCACCGGAGGTATCCGATCTCCTGTCCCGGGAATCTCTGGAACAGGACATGCGTGTCTGGCGCCCGGACAGTTTTCGCTTTGTCATGCGCTGCTCCCGTGGGCACAATCCGGCGGAGTTCATCTTCCTGGCAGGGCCGCGTCGGGACGGGGACATTTACACCCGGTCAGACCAGGACCTGCTGAGGGATCTTGCGATTGCCCTGGACAGACGGCTGCAGGAAGTTGCGTTCTACGAACACACCGTAGCTGCTCTGGAAAAACAGCGCGCCCTCACCGCGGACAAGGATGAACTGCTCCAGGAGGTCCACCACCGGGTGAAAAACAACCTCCAGGTGATCATCAGCCTGTTGAGCCTGCAGATGCAGCAGAGCCACAGCGACCAGATCCGTGAGGAGCTGCCGCAGACCCGACGCCGAATCTACTCCATGGCGATGGTCCATGAGAGCAGCTACCAATCCGCGAATTTCAGCCACATCCGTAGCGGTCCCTACCTGGGGTCGATCATCTCTTCGATCTATCAGACTGGCGGCGACCGCTCCGGACCCATCCGGATCGAGACGGATCTGGAGGATTTCCCCTTGCCGGTATCTCTGGCGCTGCCCTGCGGGATGGTCCTCTCGGAACTGTTCAGTAATGCCCTGCGGTACGGCGACACCGAAAAGGAACCGTGTACCGTTACCATTTCCTTCAGACGACAAACAGAGACAGGCGAACTGGAGTTGTCGATAAGTGATTCCGGCCCGGGGTTACCGGATCCCACCGTTCTTGACCGGAGCAGCTCCGGTGGATTCATGGTTGCTCATGCGATGGCGGCCCAGGCCCGGGGAACCCTGGAGTATCTCCGGGAGGGGCGATCCCGTTTCGTACTGCGGGTTCCCGGAGGAGCCACCCCCGTCGGGCCAACCCCCGGTTGACAGGCAGGGGGTCCGA
>SKHA01000098.1 GCA_007117185.1 Spirochaeta sp.
CAATGTGCGCCCCTGTGTTGCCTACCCCTTCGTGCAGACGAACCATCCGCTCCTGGATCTCGTGATCGTTCGCGAGAACGAAGAGGACCTCTACGCCGGAATCGAGCACCGCCAGACCCGGGATGTGACTCAGTGTCTCAAACTGATCACCCGCCCCGGATCGGAGCGGATCATCCGCTACGCCTTCGAGTACGCCCGGATGTACCGCCGCAAACGGGTGACCTGCATGATCAAAGACAACATCATGAAGATCACCGATGGTCTCTTCCACCGCATCTTCGACGAGATCTCGCCGGAGTATCCCGAGATCGAGGCTAACCAGCAGATCATCGATATCGGCACCGCCCGGGTGGCCACCGCGCCGGAACGGTACGACGTGATCGTAACCCCCAACCTCTACGGAGATATCATCTCTGACGTGGTTGCCGAGGTGAGTGGTTCGGTAGGGCTGGCGGGCAGCGCCAACATCGGGATGGATGTGGCGATGTTCGAGGCGATCCACGGGTCTGCTCCGGATATTGCCGGGCGCAACGTGGCCAACCCCAGCGGTCTGATTAACGGGGCGATCCAGATGCTGGTTCACATCGGCCAGGCTGACGCGGCGGGGCGGGTGCACGACGCGTGGTTGCGGACGATAGAGGATGGCCTGCATACCGCCGATATCTACCGCCCCGGGCACAGCATCCACCTGGTGGGGACGGCGGAGTTCTCCTCTGCGGTGGTCGAGCGGATGGGTGAAAAACCCCAGCGGCTTGCCTCCTGGGGGGTGGACAGCAGTGTCGACACCCGCATCGTGGTACCCGCCTATCGCCCGTCAACCACCACTACCAAGACGCTGGTAGGGAGCGACCTCTTCGTGGGTTGGGAGGGAGAGCCCGGCAGGATCGGCACGGACCTGGAGCGCCTCGCCGCAGAGGCCGGCGGCGCCCTTCGCCTGCGGCTGATCACCAACCGCGGCGTCAAGGTCTACCCTGACGGCTTTCCCGAGACGTTCTGCAGCGATCACTGGCGGTGTCGTTTTGTCGCCGCCGGCACCGGCAGCGGCAGCGACCCCGGGGACTACCAGCCGGTGGCGCACACCGCGATCACCACCCTGATGAATACCCTCACCGCCGGTGGCTATGAGGTGATCAAAACAGAGAACCTGTACATCTTTGATTCCGAGGACGGGCTGGAGCGGGGATTCTCCCTGGGGCAGGGCGAGTAGCTCAGCGCTTCAGCATGGGGACCATGGCGATTCCCGCGAGGATACACACCCCCAGACCGATAAAGCCGCCCTCCACGTTGCCCGCTTCGGTGAGGTAACCCATCAGGGCGGGGAAGAGCCCGGCAGCTACAATGTTCACCGCCGGCACGATCACCGAGACGGCAACATTTCTGATCTGCGGGGGGCCCAGGTCGGCTATCGCGCTCACCACTGCCGGAAAAAACGCGGTGATGATTACCGGCTGCAGAAAGACCGCTGCCAGCATCGCGTTGCCGGTAAGGGCGCCGATGCCGATGGTAAGAACTCCCGTTACCGCCAGGATGATCCCTACCAGCCGCCGCACCCCCATGCGGTCGATCAGAAAGCCCGAGAGAAAGAGCGTGGCCACCCCGCTGATCCGGGAAAGGCTGATCAGGGTGTTCACCAGCGGCGCCTCGTACCCCCGGGTTGTGACCAGGTAGGTCGGCAGAATGGCGAATACCCCCATTGTTGAACTCGCCGCCAGGGAGAAGAGCACCAGGATCGCCCAGAACTCTCCCTTGCGCATCAGCGAGGCGACGTTGCCCAGGCGCATGCGTTCCCCGGTGAACCCGCCGGCTACCGAGTAGCGTTCAAAAAAAAGCGCCGCTGTCAGGGCGGCGGCGCCGGAGATTGCCGGGATCCACCGCCAGGGGAGAAAGAGGACCCCCGCCGAGACCACCAGCGGAGCGAGGACAAACGCAACGTTCGGTCCCGTTTCGTGAAGGGCGATCGCCCGGCCGCGGATGTCGTCGGAGACCAGGGACGTCAGCGTGGCAACTCCCGCCGGGGGGTACAACCCCGCCCCGCTGCCGATCACCGCGAAGGCCAGGTGCATCACCGGCAGGTTCGGCGCCACCGCCACGATCAGCAGCCCCGTTCCCAGCAGCGCCGCCGAGAGGGCGATGGTCCGGCGGTGGATGATCCGTTCCGCCAGAAACCCCGACCCCAGGATTGCCGCGGAGTACGCCACCGAGAGGGTGAGAAAGAGCCGCGTTGCCCGGGCCGGTCCAATAACCAGATCCTGCTGCAGATACACCAGCAGCGGCGACATGATGAGCCGGGAGTACATCGAGAGAAAGACCATCACGGCGATGAACCCCACGTGGGGCAGCGCCGAGCGCATCGTCCCCAGGGGCATGTTCGGAGGTGTTCGTTGGCTCATTCTTGCGTCAGCTCATTTCTGCGTCAGGTTGAAGACACCGTCCCAGTTGCGGGCGGGCTCCTCCTTCTGAAACTTGGCGCACCGTTCGGCGAAGGTCTTCGCCGGACCGTCCTCGGGAAAATCCCCGTTGATCCGCGAGAAGATCGTTCCCGCATCTGACCACTGGCGGTGTTCGAAATGGTCCAGCCCCTGGTGGAATTCGTCGATCAGCTGCCGGGTTGCTTCTGGTGCCTCTGAAGCCTCATCAACGATCTCGTAGAGTCGAACCGGCTCGCTGATTCCCACAACTCTCACCCGGTCCAGCTTTCGCGTCGCCAGGGTCTCTCCGGTGGCGTCCACCGTGAGTTCGCTGGTAAGAATCCAGGTACCGTACTGCTTGTTCACCCCTTCCAGGCGCGCCGCCAGGTTCACCGCGTTGCCCATGATGGTGTAGTCCATCCGGGTGGCCGTCCCCATGTTGCCCACCACCATCTCACCGGTGTTGATCCCGATTCGTGTGGCCAGGGGGGTGGGGGTGAGCTTGCGCTGCAGAAACTGCTCGTTCAGGACGATCTCGATCTTTTTCATCCGCACCGCCGCCCGGCACGCCCGCAAAGCGTGATCCTCGTAGGAAACGGGCGCGCCGAAGAAGGAGATGATCGCGTCACCCTCGAACTTGTCGATGGTGCCCCGAAGATCCAGGACCACGTCGGACATCTGCGAGAGGTACTCGTTCAGCAACTGCACCAGATCCGTCGGATCCAGCGCTTCGGAGATGGAGGAAAACCCCTTCACGTCGGTGAACATCGCCGTGAGCACCCGCTTCTCACCACCCAGCTTCAGCCGGGAGGGATCGTCCAGGATCTGGTTGATAACGTCGGTACTCAGATAGTGGTTGAAGGCGTTGCGGATGTAGCTCTTCTCCCGGGCTACCTCGAAGTACTTGTAGGAACTCTGGGTAACCGCCGAGAAGATCAGTGTCAGCACCGGCGAGACGATGGGCAGAAAGATGCGCGCCCCCACCATCATCCCTGCGGAGATACCGGTGACCACAGCAGCGCCGCCGAACCCCAGCGCCAGGGTGGTGGTGGCGCTGCGCCTTACGCTGACCAGCACGAAGATCATCGTGAAGACCGCCGCCAGGATCAGGGAGAACCAAGGGGGTATGTCTGTTATGAATTGACCGGTAAGGATCGTGTTGACCACCGCCCCGTGGGTACCGGTGTTGGCGTACTCGTTCTCGAAGGGGTTCACCCCGATATCGGTAGTGCCCGTCCCGGTGTAGCCGATGATGATGAACGCCCCGGGGATATTTCGCAGCAGCACCGCTTCAGTAGCCTGCAGGTCCTCAAGGACCGAGCGGGTACTGGCGAAGACAGAGGGGATGTCCTCAAGCAGCCCGGCGATGTACTCCTGCATCTCCGGTGAAAGGTCCGGGTCCCCGGCGGCAAAACCCACTTCCTCCAGGAGCAGCTCCTCTGCCGGACCGGTGAGGAACGCCGCCGCTTCCTCCAGGAAATACCCCCGGATGTCCCGCAGCTCCTGGATGAGCGATCCGTCTCCGGTGAGCAGCGCTTCCTCGATCAGCTGCTGACCGTACTGGAACACCGCCAGCAGGTCCCGGTCGCCGTCGTGGTAGTTCAGATACCCGAACTCATCCATCAGTTCCAGGTTGAACGCCAGGTCTTCCAGCAACCTCTCGTAAAAGATCAGTTCGTATACCGAGAGGTGGCGGAAGCTGTCAACGTACGCTCCGGGAGGCCAGTTGATCAGCATCGCCCCGTCCTGCGCCAGGGGGATGCGAATGTCCGCCGGGGACTGCTCTCCCGGGCGGGTGGCGTTGCGCAGGATCATGTGGTCCTCGTTGACCTCTACCTCGGGGTTACCCAGCAGATCCAGCAGGGGGCTGAACACCAGTTGTCCAAAGTTGTGGCCCTCAAAACGACGCAGCAGCTCAATCCGCCGACGCACGCCGTCGGTGTCGATGACGACGTTGGGAAATCCGGCGCCCTGACCGCCGTCCAGGACCGCCTCAATGGTGGGGCGCAGCCCCAGTGCATCCATCACCAGGGGCCCTTCACCGGTGACATTCCGGATTGCCGAGTGGTCGATGGCAAAGTCGATGCGCTGTCGCGGCGTCTCATCCGGAGCCTCTGGAATGAGGTTGACGGTGAACCATGCGTTTCCGTGAACCGCCGCTCCCGAGCCGAGAATGATGTCGTTGTCCTGGACGATACGGTTTACCCGCTCCAGCAGCCGGTCCCGGGCGCTCCCGGTGATGTCCCGCAGGTCCGCCAGGTACTCCACCGCCTCAGCAGCCGGGATCTGCCCCGCCGCCACCGCACCGATCAGGCTCTCAACGCTGCCGGAGATGCGCCGAAACTCGCTCTGGAACTCCTGGGGGATCTCCCGGTCGAGCATCTGCCCGTCCACCGAGAGGGGGCTGGTGTCGACGTACTCGATATCGAAGACGGTATGACCGGCGTCGAACTCACGCATCGTTATCAGCGCCCGGGCCATCACCTCCCGGGACCAGGGCCACACCCCGACCCGGGCAATCGCCAGGTCGTCAACATCCACAAAGAGAATCTCTTCCCGCTGGGGAACCGGCGGCTTCAGGTGCAGCCACGCGTCGTATACTCCCAGTTCGGATCGCTCGAAAATACCGGTGAGTTCAGCAGTGCCAAACCCCACCAGGAGAATAATCGGGACAATCCAGATGACAAATCGTTTAAAATTCATTGGATACTCCGTTTTAACCAAGTATACTGTAGACTAGTAGCGCTTGTGCAGGAAGGAAGACGATGAAAAAAAGAACTCTAACGCCACTTCTTCTGGTGTTTTTTCTCGTTCTCGCGGTGAGTCACGCGGGGGCGCAATCCAATCAGCGAATCGACGAACTCCTCGGTCAGTCTCCCGCGCAGAAAGGGCACGCCGCCTATCTGGTGCTTACCGCGGCAGGGATCGCCGATGAGAGCGTTACTCCCCAGGGGGCATTTCAGACTGCTGTGGACCGGGGGCTCCTTGCTGCCGGGTCTTCTCCTGCTGATGAACTGACCTTTGGCGAGCTCTCCTATCTGCTGATGGAGAGCTTCGGTATTCCCGGCGGGGTGATGTACCGCATCTTTCCCGGGCCGCGCTACGCCTCCAGGGAGGTGATCTACCGGCGGTGGGCACGGTTGCGCCGCCCCCCCGGGCAGGTGATCAGCGGTGACACCGCGGTGCGGGTGGTAAGCGTCTACCTGAACAGCGCCGCCGCACAGGGAGGTGCCCGATGATTCGCCAGAAGCGTTCCGTTTGTGTACTGGTTTTTGCGGCACTGCTGGTTGGCCCCTCGGCGACACTGTTCGCGCTGGACTGGGGAGGGAGCGTCTCCGGCTCTGCTACGGTACGGTCCGTGGCTGATGGTTCCGATGAGAACGCCTTTACCAGCACCGACCGGCTGGAGTTCTTCCTGAACACGCCGCTGGGTGCGCAGTGGACCCTGGAAGCCCAGGCCGCCGCGCGGCTGGACCTGAACCCGCTGCTTTTTGCCGCCGACGTTGAGCGGCTGTACCTGCAGCGCCTTCGCAGGCCTAACCAGGGGACAATGAGCGAGTTCGTTACCCGTTGGGGGCGGCAGCGCATTACCGACCCCGGCGGGCTGATCGTGCGCCAGGTGGTGGACGGTGCCTCGTTCATCCTGCGGTATCCCCAGCTCGAGCTGGCCATGGCGGCGGGGTATACCGGGTTCGTGAACAAGGAGTTCACCTCCGCCGGCATGTCCCTGCGGGACAGTAACGACGCTGCTGACAGCAGCGTCTATTTTGGTCCGGCCCGGTTGATCGGGCAGGCCCGGGCACAGCTGCGCAACCTGTACGCCGGTCAGAACGTGACCGTGGCGTTCACCTTCCAGGACGATCTCAGGGACCCCCAGTCTGTTGTTCAGCCCGGTCAGACCCGGACCGAGGTAATTGACGACCAGAATCTGGATTTTGGTGGGCTGCTGGACACCCAGTACCTCCAGCTCATCCTGGACGGCCCCATCCCCAAGGGGGATTTGCCGGGGTCGCTCTTCTACCAGGCGGCGTATGTCCTCAACCTGGGCAGCACCCTCAGTCTGGTGGATGATGACGCAGCTCAGGGCGGCCAGAGCTACCAGTACAAGCCCATTCTGGCGCACCTGGCCAAAGCTGAGGTGCAGTATTTTCTGCCCTCGTTTCTGGGTACCGCCGCGGGACTTGGGGTAACCTTCTCCAGCGGGGACCGTACCGCCTCCGGGTATACCGAGGGCAACACCTCCACGACTGCAACAATGTTTACGCCCATCTCCGCGGGTGGATCCGGTGCTGTTTTCGGGCTGGATTCTGGAAATGCGACAATTCTTGAGTTATTTTATTCAATACGGCCCCTGCAGAGCCACGCCAGCACCTTCCTGAATACCCTTCAGGTGCAGACCAGCTGGTACAGCTTCTTCAGGAGCGCCGGTGAGGGCCCCGTTTCCTCACCGGATATCGACACGGAGACCAGCGCCGCCTACCTGGGCAGTGAGCTGGATGTGGCCGTGCGGATGCGACCCTTCAGCGATTTCGGCTTTGGAATCAGCGGAGGGATGTTTTTTGGTAATAGCGACGCCCTGGTAGACGGTGCAGACACCGTTGATTTTCTTGTCCGCCTGGACGCGTCACTCAGTTTTTGATGGGGGTAATCATGAGAGGCAAACAGGGATATCTGGTGCTGGCGCTCCTGGTCCTGCTGGCGGTGGGAACCGTCTGGGGTCAGGCCACGGCAACATTCACAGAGGTCAACGGAAAGGTTGAGATCCGCCCCGCTGCCGGCGGTGCCTGGGTCAACGCCGAGCCGGGCATGACAGTAAACAACAACACGATGATTGCCACCGGCTTCAACGCCTCGGCGGCACTTCGGATGGCAGACTCCGTTGTGCGGGTGCAGCAGCTCACCCGGATGGAGTTTGAGGGCATCTTGGAGCAGGAGGGGGCGGTGGAGACGCGGCTCAACCTCAACGTGGGGCGCATGAGCGCGCAGGTGCGTTCCAGCGACGGCCGCGCCCAGAACTTCCAGGTGCGCAGCCCCATCTCAACAGCTGCTGTCCGCGGTACCGACTTCGAGTACGACGGCGAGCAGGTGGTTGTCACCCAGGGGCAGGTGGACATAGTCAACAACCAGAGTAACCAGTCCCAGCCGGTTGGCGCGGGTCAGCAGAGCACCACCACCGGTTCGGAGCCACCAACCCCACCAGCCCGGGAAGCGGTTCAGAACGCGGTGACCAGCACCGCCCCAAGCGGTTCCGGCAGCTCGGAAGAGCGGGACGCACCGCCCCCGGCAGTGACGTCTGGACCGCCCGCAGCGGGTCCGCAGCCACCGCGGCCTACTCGCGGTACGGCGATCATTCAGGTGCAGTGAGGGTAGCCATATGAGAACAAATACGATGACAAAGAATTCCATTCGGCTGGCGCTGATTGCCCTTGCGGCGATCTTCCTCAGCGCCTGTATCCTCCAGCCCGAAGGCGATCAGAGCGGGTCCATTACCCTCTCCTTTGGTGCCTCCAGCGTGGGGGCCAGCCAGGAAGATGGGGGCGGGGAGGTTGGTGCCCTGACCATTGGGGACTTCGCCGAAGCGGTGCAGATCTTTCTCTACGCCGAGGACGGTCGGGAACTGCCCCGATTTCGTGGTGTCTCCACCCTTGCTGACGGTCGAGGCCAGGTAACACTGGACGGGATCCCTGAAGGTCGGGGGTACCGGGTGGTTGCGGTGAAGTACATCATCGAAGATTCGTTGCGTCTGCCGGTGGCGTTCGGTGAGAGCGCCCGCTTTGCCATTGCCGGGGGCCGGGAAACAGCGGTCCGTGTAGCGACCAACCCGATTGTTGATGAAAGTGATGCTGTGGCCGAGAATCGCGAAGAAGCGCTGGCGGCAGTTGCGACGATCTATCCGGAAGCATTCCGGAGCAAGAACCTCATCAGCGTTGTACGCGGTTCAATCGAAGGCGATTCAGTGCTTCTTGCCGCAACACGGACGGAAGCGCTCGGGGTTCGCAACAACGAGGAGAGTTTCTCGCTCCAGATTCCCGCAGTAGTCCAGAGACTTAATGCCCTCAGTGTGGTTCCTGGAAACACATCCGGTGACGCGGTTCCGCTGATGAGCACAAATGCTGGTATGCTGCCATTGTTTATTGACGCCACCATCCCCGATGGTGTCGCCACGCTGAGAAATGACGCCCATTTGGTGGCTCAGGCCTCCAACAGTGCCGGTGCAGTGAATGTACAGGACGCGGTGGGCTTTCTGTTTACCGACTCGGCAAATGTGACTGAGCCAGCCGTTGTCTGGTTCTACAGCCGCCTTGGCGGACTTGGCGGAACATCGTTTAACCCTTCCTCAGAGATTCTTAGCGAGCGATTAC
>SKHA01000367.1 GCA_007117185.1 Spirochaeta sp.
CCTGAGATGAACCACGTGACTACTATCGACTGCCACTACATCGCCCCGGAAGTGGCGGCGGCATACCTGCTGGTCCGAAACGGGCGGGGGGTGTTCATCGAGAACAACACCGCCCGGGCGGTGCCCGCACTGCTGCAGGCGCTGCGAGATCAGGGGCTGAAGCCGTCAGATGTAGAATACGTGATCGTCACCCACGCCCATCTGGACCACGCCGCCGGCAGCAGCGCGCTGATGGACGTGTGTCCCCGGGCGGAACTTCTCAGCCATCCCCGGGCAACCCGGCACCTGATCGATCCCACCCGGCTGGTGGAGGGCACCACTGCGGTGTACGGCGCCGCCCGCTTCGCCGAGCTCTACGGCGACGTGGGGCCGGTCAGTGCCCACCGCGTGCGGGGTATTCACGACGGAGAGACGGTTAACTGGAGCGGCGGGGTCCTGGAGTTCCACCACACCCCGGGACACGCCTCTCACCACCTGGTGGTTGTGGATCCCGGCAGCAGCAGCGTCTTCACCGGGGACGCCTTCGGCGTCTGCTATCCCCTGCTGCAGCGTCGGGGGCAGCTGGTACTGCCAAGCAGCCCGCCCACTGATTTCGACGCGGAGCTCTCCATCTCCAGCGCGCAGCGCATCGCCGACCTGGGATGCCGCCACCTCTACCCTACCCACTTCGGCGTGATGCCCGGGACGCAGCAAGAGGCACTCAAGGAGCTGTGTGCCGGATTCCAACTATTCGGTGAGTGCGTGGAGCGTTGTGCCACCGAGCTGCACCGCGGCACCGGCGTTGACCAGGTGGAGCAGGAGTGCCGCACCACGGTGGACACCTACGTCCGGGAACGCCTGAACCGCCGGGGGCTCGAGCTGACCACCGCCGAGTGGGATCTTCTGGGGCTGGATCGGGAACTGAACGCCATGGGGCTGGCGTTTGCCGCGCAACGACGCCTGCGAAAACTCACGCGGTCCTGATTCGGGGGTCACTGGGCTGGTATGTTGCCGGAAATTATCAATCTTGATAAGATTGTGCAATGGATTTCGCCCGGCTGGTTGAACTTACTGCGGATTTGCATTGCTTCTCCCCGGGTATTCTCGCAGCCGGGGAGGACGTGACGCTGGTTCGGGTGCAACTCAGCCGGTGGGTGCAATCTGGTCGGGTGATTCGCATTAAAAAGGGCTGGTACACCCTGAACGAGCCCTACCGACGTATCCGTCTCGATACAACGGTCATCGCATCCACGATCAAAGCGGGCTCCTACGTAAGTCTGCAATCGGCCCTCGCATTCCACGGAATGATCCCGGAGTATGTGGCACAGACTACCTGTGTAACCACGGGTCGACCGCTTTCGATTGACTCACCGGTCGGCCGGTTTCGCTTTCGCCACCTCAAGCGCGACGTCTTTTTTGGATACACCCGACACGAGTTTGGCACACAGCACGCATTCGTAGCGAACCCGGAGAAGGCACTTCTCGACCTGCTGTACCTGACGCCCGGGAGCGATAGTGGTGACTACCTATCGGAGCTTCGACTGCAGGGAACAGAGAAGCTGGATCTGGAAACGCTTCGGCAGATGGCCAGTCGTTTTCAAACGCCGCGCCTTGAACGCACCGTCCAGCTGCTTCCAGAGGTCATCACGTCGGAAAGGGAAGATCCATGAAGGATTACCTGCGGGAGCTGGTGAGTCGGAGTAGAACCACCGCAGAAGAGTGGACACGACACTCGCGGCGGAGGAATACACAGTCGTAACCCGGGAGCGACCCAGTGGGGTGGTGCAGTCGTCCTTTATTACCTTCCCTGGGCTCCTGTATGAGCTTGGTCTGTCTCCCTATCGAGACCAGAGAATCTCGATCCACCTCACGGGATGACCGAGACATCGGTCCTGCGCCGCCACGTCCTGCTGAATCTGCTCCACTACGATAAGCCCAGTCTCCTGGCGGGTAAACTTCACGCCTTGATCCAGCGCCCTTATGCCAAAGGTCGCGATGTCTACGACCTTGTATGGTACCTGAGCGATCCGGCCTGGCCGGAGCCGAACCTGGCGTTACTGCAGTCATCGCTGGAACAAACCGGATTTGACCTGAACACAACACGCCTGGAGAGTTGGCGAGAGATTGTTGCGGACCGCGTCGCTGCAATGAACTGGGATCAAGTGATCGCAGACGTTGCTCCCTTTCTGGAACGCCCCCATGAGATTACCATGCTGACCCGGGAGAACGTGCTCGCGTTGCTGAGTCACTGAACCAGCGTCCTCTCAGAGCTGCGGATCAGCTATCAGCGCGCTCATGTACCCCATCGCGAAGGCCATCCCGCTGTGCCAGGGGGCGTCGCAGGTCATCTGCGGGGTGTGGTCCGGGATGACAACCCCGGAAAACCCGTTTGCACGCAGGATCTTCATGATCCTTCGCAAGTCTACATCTCCCTCGTCAACGAACACTTCGTGGTAATTCGGGACCTTTCCCACTACGTTGCGAAAGTGGACGTAGCCGATCCTGTCCCGCCGGGCGAGGTCCTCGGTGAGGGAATAAATGTCCCCGCCCTGCATTTCCTGCAGTGATCCCAGGCAGAACTCCGCTTTGCTCGCCGGGCTGTCCACCAGATCAAAGAGCTTGTGGTACAGCTCCGGCTGGTACACCAGCCGTGGTTGCCCCCGGACAAACTCCGCCGGTGGGTCGTCGGGGTGAGCGGCAAGGACAACTCCGGCCCGTTCGGCCACCGGCAGAACCCGCTCCAGAAAGTACTGCAGCCGATCCCACAACTCCTGGTGCGTTGCCGGCGGAACGGTGACCTCGCCGTCCGGAGTCTGGTAGGTCATGTTCCAGACCATCCCCATGGGAATGGGGGTGTTGTCGACTCCATCAACCCCGACGGACCGGGCTCCCCCCCGGGCGAAAGGCCCCTGCACACGGCTGGCAACACCGGCGATGCTGAAGTTGTACCCCATGACGGGGATCCCAACGGCGCCGAGGTTTTCGATGATCTGGCAGAGCCACTGGATCTGCTCGTCCCGCTTCGGCCCACCCAGCAGCACGTCGTACCAGTGGGCGGGGTCGAAATTCTCGATGGCGTGCAGCCGCAACCCCTGGCGTTCCAGATCCCCCTTCAGTGCCTGCAGGAAATCTACGCTCCACACCGAACGGTCGCCGTCGGCACGCCCCCAGCCGGCGTTACCGTTGACCGGCTGATCGTGTTCCTGCCGGCGATCCGGCGCCTGGAGCTGGCCGGTGTAATCCACAAGATGAACCACCACGTCAGTAGCCCCGGCCTGACGGGCGAACTGGTAGTTTTCCGGGGTGAGCATGTGTCGATAGAGGCCGAAGCCCAGGCGGGGACGTGATTTCATGTCATGTGCTCCTTGTGCAGTCAACGTGGTTTCGCAACGTTCGGGGTCAGAAGCCGATTGCAGCGCCACCGTCCACCGGCAGGATCACTCCGGTGATAAAGCCTGCCGCCGGCGAGGAGAGAAACAGCGCGCTTTCGGCGATCTCCTGCACCGTACCCAACCGGCCCAGGGGCGTGCGGGTGAGGACCCGTTCTTTCCGGGCGGGATCGTTATCGAGGGCCTTTCTGGACATCGCCGTATCGATGAAGCCGGGAGCGATCCCGTTGACCCGCACACCCCGGGGACCCCATTCCACCGCGAGCTGCCGCACCAGCCCTGCCAGCCCGGACTTTGCTGCGGTGTACGCGGCGACCTGGGGAATACCGAAGAGGGAGGCCATCGAGAGGACCATCAGGATCGAGCCGCCGGAGCGGCTCACCATGTACCGTGCGCACTCCCGACTCAGGGAGAGGACACCCAGCAGATTCGTGTCGATGATCTCCCTGATCTGCTCGTCCGTTGTCTCCAGGGTGGGGCGCTTGTCGTGCCTGCCGGCGTTATTCACCAGGATATCCACCGGCCGTCGGGATTCCAGCTCCTGCACCAGGGTAACTGTCTTCTGCGTATCCGTCACGTCGTGAACCGCGTACGTCGCCTGGGGTCCCAACTCATCCACGGCGCTCCGCAACGTCGCCTCGTTCCGCCCGGTCAGGGTAACCTGCGCCCCGGCGTCCACGAACACCCCGGCGATAGATCGGCCAATTCCGCTGCCGCCGCCGGTAATCAGGGCGTGTTTACCCTGCAAACCGAACAATTCCATAGTCAAAACTCAGCTCCCTGGGTAACGAATTCTACCACCTCGGCGTTCTCCTGGGCGACCAAAGCCAGCTCGATCGCCTTGAACGCCCGCTGCTGGTCGAACGCGGTGTGAGTCCGGGCCAGACAGTCATTGATAAGTCGCCCGAAGAAGGGAAAGCCTTCTCTGCCGGTGGCGTTGAGATGGTGCTCGCCCTTGTTGTCTACCAGGTACAGATGATCACCTTCGGGGTCCCGGGCAACGTCGATATACTTTCGGACTTCCATATACCCTTCAGTGCCCAGTACGAACATTCTTCCGTCACCCCACGCTCCCAACCCGTCGGGGTTTAACCAGTCAACGCGCATGTAGCTCACCGCTCCGGTATCGGCAGTAAGCGTCGCGTCACCAAAATCCTGAAAGCGGGGGTGCTGCGGAACGGTATAGTTTGCCACGCGGCTGCTCACAACCCGGGCATCCCGGGCCCCGGTGTAGGTAAGAAACTGCTCGATCTGGTGAGACCCGATATCGACGATGATTCCCCCGTACTGCGTCGGATCCACAAACCAGTCCGGACGCTGCGGGAGGCTCATCCGGTGAGGGGCAATGTTGATGACCTGAACCACACGACCGATCGCCCCTTCCCCGATAAGGCGTTCAGCCATCACCGACGCTTCCACATGGATGCGCTCGGAGAAATAGATCGCGAAGAATCGACCGGTTTCCTCTGTTTTCACTTTCACCCGGCGGAGCTGCTCCACAGTGGTACAGGGCGGTTTGTCCGCGAAGTAGTCTTTGCCGCTTTCCATCACCCGGATACCCAGATCTGCCCGATTGACCGGCACCGCGGCGGACGCCACCAGCCGGATCTCCCGATCGTCCAGGATCTCCCCTTCGTCGCGGGCAACCGACGCTTCGGGATACTTCTCCAGGAACGCAGCGATCTTCACCGGATCCGGATCATAGACCGCTTTTACCTCCGCTCCGGCCTCGACCAGGCCGTTGCACATTCCATAGATATGACCGTGATCAAGACCGATGACACCGACGGGAAACTCTCCCGCGCCCACCACCGGTTCTACTGTACCCGCCACAGATCGCGGGGCGTAATTCATTCCACTGGACTTTTCCTGCATACACCCTTCCTTCCGGCCTACCCCTGGCGTCCCAGGGAGATATCGCTGGTGGAGAAGCTGTCACGACTGCGGGTCTTCTGGTGGAACCGGGGCATCCGTTCAACCAGGGTCTCCCCACGATAGAAGGGATCCGTCTTCTCCAGGGGAAACGAGACGGTGTCTCCCGTCTGGAACGACTTGTACACTCCGGTTATCAGTTCCAGCGTCCTCCGCGCCGCGACGCCGTCCACCAGCACTTCCGTTTCGCCGTTGATCGCCGAAAGCACGTCCCTGATCTGTGCGGCGTGTCCTTCCTGCGGCAGCGGGGCGACCTCGTTGTAACTCTTCTGAATCCGGTTCTCCAGCTCCTCATCTCGTTCGGGAAAACCATTTTCCAGCGACCGGGAGGCGTAGGTTTTCCACGGGAAGGAGACCCGCGCCTTTTCGCACTGGAATACCATCTCCTGCTCTTCCCCGTGATGCACCAGCGAAGCGGTGAGCTGTGCCAGCGACCCTCCGGGGTACACAAGGAGAGACGTGGAGAAATCCTCTGTTTCCGAATTGTCGTGGTTGAGGTTGGTAATGAAGGACGAAACCGATTCGGGCATTCCCATCATCCACAGCAGGAGATCCACATGGTGAACGGCATGGTTAAGGGTGCATCCTCCGCCCTCCTTCTCCCAGGTACCCCGCCAGGAAAGGTCGTAGTAGCTCTGTCCGCGCCACCAGAACGAGTGGACCAGACCGTGCAGCACGCGACCGGCGACACCCGAGGTGAGCACGTGCCGGAGGCGCATCATGGTGGTCTGAAACCGGTTCTGTGAAACTACCGAGAGCTTCTTCCCACTCCTGGCAACTGCGTCCAGGATCAGGTCACACTCGTACAGCGACGAGGCCATCGGCTTCTCCAACAACACGTGCTTCCCAGCGTCCAAAGCGTGGATGGCCGTTTCACCGTGTACCGACGGCGGCAGACAGATCGAGACGAGATCGATATCCCGACGCTCAATCACCTCGCGGTAGTCGTCGCTGCAGAATGCATCGGGACGTCCCGCTTCCCTGGCCATCGTTTCCGCTTTTTCCCGGTTGATGTCGCAGAATGCGCGAACTTCGCACAGCTCAGGAAACTGCCGGTAGGCGTCCATGTGCACTCGTGCTATCGCACCGGTTCCCAAAATGGCTACTCCAATCATTCCGTTCCTCCTCCATGAGCCGTTGCAGCGTCCAGCATTGCCCGAATCGAGGAGTCGGGAGTCCCCATGGACACACCCCCGCCAGCAGACAGGAGAAAGCGCCGATGCTGTCCGTTCTCTTCAATACAGTTCGCGGCCGCTGCGTAAACCTCGTCGTAGGTTCCATTTACCATCGTGTCCAGTGGCGAAACATTCCCCATGAGTACCACCGAGTCGCCCACCATGTCCCGCAACTCGCGAATGGGGACCATGTGCGAAAAGTTGAACAGGTTCACCCCCAGATCAGGAATGTGCCGGAAGGAGACGGGATTCGGGGTGTCGTTGTGCAGGGCCTTCACCTCTACCGGGACGGAGAAGAGCTTTTGGAAGTAGGGATGGCCAAACTCCAGGTAATCCGCCTCCCCGAGAAATCCCATGATATCGTCCAGAATGAGTATCCCCTCTACGCCGGGAAGCACGTGAGCCTGCGCATCCAGCCAGTCCCGCACCAGATTCGTGGTTATGCGCAGCAGTCGATGAGTGCGTTCCGGCTCCAGCTTCAGTCCGATCAGAAACTCGGTGACTCCCATAAGATGCGACGCCAGGGTCATGGGACCCCGCGCCGCCACAACCCGAATATCCATTCCCAGGTCGCGTACCAGCGGCAGGGTCTGCCGGTATTGCCGGAGGATGTCCGGCATCAGACCATCGGTGAGGGGGTCAGGCTGGACAAGACGGTCCACGTCGTGGATATCCGCCATGATGTGCCGAATTGTCGGCGGTTGATTGGGGTAGTACGCCACCGGAGCCCCGAAACCAGATGGTTCCGCAGCCATGCCCCGTTCTACCCAGAACCCCGGAAAAAGGATCAGATCGGGGAAACGTTGCAGGATTTCAACGTTAGCTTGAAAATGGACATCAGCGTCATGGATGTACCGTTCCGTGGAGAGGCCGAGAAAGGGCGGAATCCAGGGACTATCCACGATAAGGGCGGTGTGGATGGCCGCGGATTCACCCCGGACAGCCCGGGTGATGGTATTCCATTGATCAGGTCGCATACGCTGTGTCCCACTCCTAGGGGAAGAACACCCGGGTCAATCCAAGTGTAAGTCCGGGAACGAAGAGAATCAGCAGGGTTACCAGTAGAATCAGGAGAAAGAAGGGCATCATCGCCCGAACCGCCTTTTCCAGGGGTATTTCGGCTATACTGCTTGATATAAAGAGAAAGGTACCCACAGGCGGTGTTATCGCGCCCAGCTGCATCGCCACCACCGCAAATACACCGAAGTGAATCGGATCAAATCCCATGGCGGTCCCGGCTGCCAGCACCGGCGCGGCAAACATCGCGATTAACACCGTCGGATCCAGAAAGCACCCCAGAACCAACAGAAAAGCCATGATCAGCAGCGAAGCCAGGTGGCGGTTTCCCACCGTTTCCAGAACAAAGTGAATCATGGTGTTCTGAAAGTGCAGGCGCACCAGAATATTGCTGAGCACCCCCGCCATAGCGATGGTGATCATCACCACCGCGGTCATCGTGGCAGAGTCGATAATTATCTTGGGGATCTTTTTCAGTGTCAGCTCCCGGGAAAAGACGAATCCATAGAGCAACCCATACAAGCTGGCAATAATCCCCGACTCGGTCGGCGTGAAGACGCCGAAGACAATTCCAAAGAGAATGATAAACGGCATGATCAGCGCAAGGGCTGATTGCCTGAGTGTCAGAAGAAAGTAGCTCGGACTGAAACGGCGGGTGGGAAAATCATATTTTCGCAACCGATAGTACACGGCGTGAACGGCCATCAACCCCAACCCCACAATTACTCCCGGTACCAGACCACCGAGAAAAAGCCGTCCCACCGAAAGATCGGTGTAATACGCGTACAGGATCATGGCGATGCTGGGGGGTATGATCGGGCCGATCATGGACGAAGACGCGGTCACGGCAACAGCGTAATCGCTCCCGTAGCCCTGTTTCTTCATGGAAGGAATCAATACCGAGCCGATGGCCGATGCATCAGCGGCACCGGACCCCTGAATACCGGCAAAAAACATTGAGGACACGATGTTTATGTGCCCCAGCCCGCCCTTGAACTGGCCCACCAGGGCGTTGGAAAACTCCACGATCTTGTCGGTGATCTTGGCCTCCATCATGATGTTTCCCGCCAGAATGAAGAAGGGAATAGCCATGAGGCTGAAGGAGTCGATACCACCGAAGACGCGGATGATGATGATCGAAAAGGGCAGGTCCAGAACGATCATAAAAACTATCGAGGTGATAAGGGTCGCCAGGTAAACCGGGATCCCCGTAAAAATGAGCGTGATAAGTGTCAGGAAGATCAACAGAACG
>SKHA01000376.1 GCA_007117185.1 Spirochaeta sp.
CAAGCTTCTCATAATTGGCCACCGCGTAGGGAACTCGCCGGTGCATGCCTTTACTATGCCCCGGAAACCACACCGGAGCAAGCGATTTGAAAGGGCAGACGGGCTACCGCCGGAGCAGCGCTGCAAGCTCCAGTGAAGGACACCCCCGCCCTACCCCTTCAGGACGCCAAACTCCTCCAGAGCCTTGCGCAGCTTTCGGTAGTTTTCCTCTGTCACCACGACCCGCCCGCCCTCGGCCCGGACCACCAGAGATGAAAGCCGTTTCTCCTCCAGGAAGAGGCGACGCAACGCCGGATCGTCGGGCAGTTGAATCATCACGCAGGGCTCCTGGTGTTCGAAGAGGCGGGCCCGGCTGCGGATCAGGGCAAACAGCTCGGCCCAGTGGCCGGGAGGATCCCCGTCGATGAGCCGGTGGAACTCAGCGATGCGATGGTCGATCTCCTCGGTGGTGGTGCAATCCCGGATGAAGCTCGCCTCGGTGATGCGGAAGCGGGCCTCCCCGATGGCGCTGCCGATCTGCTCCAGAAAAACCCTGCACTCCAGAGACCGGCCGCGGTAGGTGACCAGGGGAAGCTCCCGGTGGGCGATCGCCTCGTAGAGGACCGGTTGCAGTTCCGGCTTCGCCTCGGATACCCCCAGACACCACGCGCCAAAAGGGGTGACCCGCACCCGGGAGAGCCCGTCAAAGGGAGATACGGGGACGAGCTTCCCGTTTCGTTTGAGAAGCTTCTCAGGGTCCCGCTCCTGGATTTCCAGCAGACCCAGAGAGGCCAGCAGGTAGCAGTAGCCTTTCAGGAGGGGCCTGTTCATGAGGGTGTGGACCAGATAGCTGTCCGGTTCAAAGCCGCTCTGCCAGTCGTCGGTGCTGATCGTTCCCTCCGGCAGGACCAGCTCTTCTCCTTTCACCATCAGCCGGGAGGAGTCGTGGCCGTCGTTGAAGATTGAAAAGGAAAGGGCCTGCATACGAAGACTCTCCGACGCTTCATCCATGTCGTACCACCCTCCCGACACGGCCGCCGCCGACAGAAAAGAGTGAACTACCTGCCGTGTCACCGGGTGGTGATGGAAACAGGAGCGACGCAGCCGCGGCCCCGGGCACTTCGTCACCTGGGGACAGAGCACGGAATACTCAAAGCTGGAATCTATGGAGAGGTAGGCGCTTGTGATCCGTCCTGACGAAGGCACAACAAGGAACGTTGTGACCAACCCTTTGATGAAGTCCCGCACGTCGGTCCTGTCGGCGCCATCCAACTGGTCCGGATCGATCGCCAGGAACCGGACAACAAGTCCCACCGGGTCTACTCCCGTTTTGGCTCCCACCGGAAAGGACGGAAACGCGCTGCGGGTTCTCAATTCCCGGATCTCACCCTTGTTGAGCCCCCGTCTGAGGATCTTCTCGAGGCTGAATAGATCCGCAACCAGCGCCCGGATCGATTTGAGCAGCAGGGGCATCGATTCGAGGACCGTCTCAGCCGCAGACCAGGGTTGGGATTCTGCCTCCGGACACGGGGCGATTCGGTACCCTTCCGGCGGGGGCAGTTGCAGCCCCAGTGTCCTCCGGAAGACCGGCTTCATGATGAGCAGGGTCAGGCCGTACTTTCTGTACAGATCGAAGATGCCGAGCCTGAGGTCCGGGTTGATCTGGTAGCGGCTGAAGTAGGAGGACCGAACCAACTCCGCCACCGGTTGTTTCGCCAGCTCCTCTACCCGGTCCGCTGCGACGTAGCCGGCGAAACACGCCGTTTCGATGGCCTGCACCAGATACCCCGGCAGCGACGCAAACCACTCCAGAAAGCGCTCGTGATCTTCCAGCAGCGTGAGAAACTCCAGGATGACCGATACCAGCACATCCTTGGTACCCCGCTGGAAGTCCAACCCCAGGCAGGTCCGGATCTGGTGAAGCTCCGCTACGGTGAAGCCCAGCATGTGCTGCCGGTATCTCTCCGTTTTCGGCGAGACGCCAGGGGCAGGCCTGGCGGCGGGGTTGTGTTTTGCCATCGCGACGCGTCTATCCTTCCAGGAGGAACCGCAGATCCTCCTCGCTGAGGGACTTCATTGCTTCGGTATCCGAGGAGAGAATGGCCGAAGCCAGTTCGGCTTTGTGCTGCTGCAGCAGGAGCATCTTCTCCTCGATGGTATCTCGGGCAATGATCCGGTAGGCGAAGACCGGGTTCTGCTGACCGATCCGGTGGGTCCGGTCCACCGCCTGGGTCTCCGCCGCCCGGTTCCACCAGGGGTCGTAGATGAAGACGTAGTCCGCAGCGGTGAGGTTCAGCCCCACCCCGCCGGTCTTCAGGGTCATGATGAAGGCGCCGATCTGCGGGTCCGTCTGGAAGCGATGAACCAGCTCGTGCCGGTTCCCGGTGGCGCCGGTCATCACCAGGCTGGCCACCCCCGCCTGCTCCAGATCCGAGGAGATCATCTCCACCGCCGCGAGGAAGTTGGTAAAGACCAGGCACTTGTGGCCGCTCTCCCGAACATCCCGGATCATCTCGATCAGCTGTTCCCGCTTGGCAGACCGGCCGGGGTACTCCCCGTCGTCCTCCGGGATCCCCGCCAGCTTTCGCAACTCCGTCAGCGCCTGCAGGATGACAAACGAGGCTTTGTGGATACCACCCTTCTCTATTGCTTCGCGAATCCTGTCCAGCAGATAGATCCTCCGGCGGTGGTAGATCTCCAGGTGCTCCCCATCCAGGTCAACCAGGAGGGTCTGTTCGCTCTTCTGTGGCAGCTCTTTCAGCACATCCTGCTTCAACCGCCGAAGCATAAAGGGGTAGATCTTCTTCCGCAGCTGTCGGAGCACCTGCTCGTCCTTTTCTTCCTGGATCGGCTTGCCGTACTCCCTGTTGAAGCGGCTTCGTGTGCCGAAGAACGCAGGGTTGAGGAAGCGGAAGAGGCTGAACAGCTCTGACAGGTTGTTTTCCACGGGGGTTCCGCTGAGGGCCAGGCGATGCTGAGCCTGGAGGCCAAGGATCGCCATCGTCCGTTTGGCGTTGAGGTTCTTGATGTGCTGGGACTCGTCCAGAATGAGGAAGGAGAACTGGATGGGCAGGAGCTGCTCGATATCGATGCGGGTGGTGGAGTAGGTGGTGAGGATGATCTGCCTCTCCCGGAACACCCCCTCATCGGTGCTGCGGCCGGGGCCGTAATGGATATGGACGGGGAGCTCCGGGGCGAATCGCTTCAGCTCGGCGGCCCAGTTCCAGATCAGCGACCGCGGGGCGATGATGAGAACCGGCCCGGTAAATCCCCGGCGCAACAGCGAGATCACCTGCACGGTCTTGCCCAGCCCCATCTCGTCGGCCAGACAGCCGCCGACTCCGTGTTCGCACAGGTGCTCCATCCATTGCACCCCGTAGGTCTGGTAGGGTCTGAGGGCGCTCTCCGCCAGGCTGTAGTCGCCACCCCGCCGGTCAAGGGAATTGAAGCCCAGATAGAACGACTCGATCTGCCGTCGCAGTTCCGGCGGAGCGTCAATCTCCTCGTTCAGGTTGAACAGCATCATGTCGAAAAAGGAGACCTCGACTCGGCTTTCCTCGTCGTCTTCGGAAGCTCCGGATCTCTTCACCAGTCGGATGAGCCGCTCAAACCGGGCTATCGACGCGGGGGAGGGGAATACCCGGGTGGCATCGGGAAGGGAGATGCATCCGTGTTTGCGGTACTCCGCCAGGAAACTGCTCCAGGACCAGGAGGTATCGTCTATCGTTACCGTGGCGGTACCTTCGAAGAAGTTGATGCCGTGCTCCAGCTTGAGCCTGACCGGTGGATTGACGCAGCGGATCCGGAACCGGGAGAGTTTCTCCGCCTCAAAGAGGGAGAAGGTGGTGACCAGCGTTCCCATGTTGCGGCTGAGAAATCCCTCGGCGTATTCCGCAGCGAGGATGAACCGGCCGTCCTCTTCCATCACCTGGTCCCGGTTTGTCCTGCCCTCTTTTTTCAGCAGCGTGCGAAAGGTCTCTACCGGCGAGAGGGGAAAGACAACCTCCGCCAGGAGGATTTCCTTTTCGGCCTCGTCGATCTCCACCACCTTGATGATCTCCTGCTTCTCGAAGAAGCCGGGAGGATACCCCGGCAGGGTGGATACCGGCAGAATATGGAGATAGCCGTAAGCGTCGATCTCCTGAAAGAGGAGTCCCGGCACGGCGGTGCGGGGGCTGGTGGTGATCGTTCTGAAGCCGTGGTAGTGAATTCCCAGTCCCGGCAGCCGGGAGAGGATCAGGGAGAGATAGAGGGGCAGCTCCGCCGTTCCAACCCGCCTGCCGATAGTCCCCAACTCCCTCCAGTGAATCCCCAGGTCCTCGCAGGGGAAGAGACGGTTTCCCGCCAGAGCGTGAACCGGCGACACCGCCTGTATGTCCCTGTCGGCGCCGGGAGGGTGGTCTTCCGGATCCACACTGTCCGGAAGTTCCGCCTTGAGGGTGAATGAACCATCCTCTGACGGGGTGACTGCTACCAGAACCCGGGTGGCATCAGGCTGCAGAACCAGAGCGGTACCGGAAGGGCTTTGCAGCAACCCGGCTGCCGCGGCGATGGCGATCATCCGTCCCCCCGGATCGTACAGGGAGAATTCCCGCTGCTCTCTCTCATTATCCCAGAGGAAAAAACGGGACTGCTGCTCCAGGTGGTGGGAGAACTGCTGCAACGCCTGCCGGACTATCCCGGAATAGGCACGATAATCCGGCATCTTCCCTCTGCCGCGACCGGCGTCCACCCACAGCACCGGCAGTTCTGCGGATGTATCCAGAATAAATGAAAAATCGGTCTTCACGTCACTACCCTTCCCTGCTCAGTGGCGGTGACGTACTGCACCTGAACAGACCGCAGCGTTACTCCGAAGGCACCCCAGGGGCGTCCTGCTCCGGTTTGTCCCGTTTGAGTACCAACGCGGACTGCACGCCGTTGGGAAGGTTGGTCATGGTCATCCCGGCGTCCAGGATCTCCAGGGCGCGAATGACGTTCAGCATCCCCATGCCGGTGCCTCCCGGCCGGGTAGACTTGCCACGACGAAAGTAGGCGCTGCGGCGCACGTCCAGGGGGCCCGATTCCGCTACCCCCGGGGGAAGGTTCCGGCCGTTGTGGGTGATGGTCACCGCTACGGCGTCTTCGTCTGTACCCTGGGAACCCTGGATCGCCACCCGGCGTTCAGCGATCCCCTCGGTGGCCTCGATTGAGTTCTTGATTACGTTCTCCAGGATTGCCATCAGGGCGTTTCGCCGGGTACACACGGTCAGCCCCGGCGCAACATCCAGGATAATCGCAACCTTGTGCTTCAGGTCGCGATTGATCTCAACAAAGTAGTAGACCACGTTCTGCAGAAGCTGAGAGAGATCAATCTCCTCCGGTTCGTAATGGTCCGCCGCAGTGGCCACGTCCAGGATCGCGTCAACCCGCCTGTTTATCCGTTCGGCGTAGGTCTGGATCCGCCGGGCCGTCTCGTTCTCGTCGGCCAGACCCTCAAGAGAAGCAAGGGCGTACAGCCCCGCCACGTCGCCCTTGAAATCGTGGACCAACCCGGCGGTGCTGGAGCCAAGGGTGGCAAAGGGACGCAGTTCATCCGCCTGCCGGGAGAGGATGTCCCGCTGCTTCCGCAGGGAGAGGGTTTCTTCCTCGAAAATGACGAACAGCAACGCCAGGTAGGCAAAGATGAAATTGGCGATGTTGATGCGCTGCATAACGCTGAACCCGTGAATGCCGCCGGAGAGGATGGCAATGAGAATCGTGGCCACCCCAAGTACCAGCAGCGCTTTTCGCAGGTTTCGGCCAAACAGCTGCATCTTGTAGGCGGCGGCGAGGGCGATGGAGATGAAGACGAATGAGGCGACATCCGAGGGGTTGCCGTTCATCAGGATCAGCAGGAACCCCAGGACCAGCAACCCACTCACCTGCAGATAGCGGATGACCACGTTGTCAAAAAAGGAAAGGACCACAAACGCCGCAACAGCCGCGAACCCTCCTACGTGGAAGGCGGTTTCCAGCTGGCCCACATCAACCAGCTGCCGCATGGTGCTGACAAAAAAGAAGAATGCGAAGATGATGCTGATCTTCTGCGAAAGCGCCGGGTTGCGCCATCGTTCGAGAAATCTACCCGTTCCACCCTTCATGCAAAGCCCCCTCCAGGTCAAGGATCGCATCCATTTCAGGGGACTTCACAGACCGAATGGCCTTGATCAGCTGAGCCTTCTCGCGAGTATCGTCCCAGGAGCCGGATTCTATAGGATTGTAGACTCCATTCTTGCGGTCTGCAAGTAACGATCGCTCGTATCCGCTGATCATCGTCAGGGTCAGGAGGTTCATACCGCGCTGGATGATCTTTCTGTTGCCGCCGGGGAAGTGGGAGATGCGCTCCAGCCGAGCCGCCAGGGGAGAATCATCCTCCCGACGGTGATCAAAGATTGCCTCCAGCCGCTGCGCCACCAGGTAAGTGACAACGTGCTGTACCGCCACCCGATCCGCATCGTCGCACCCGGCAAGAGCGGGGATCGCACCGATGAGCCGGGCAACGCGGTTTGCCTGCAGGGCCTCCGTTTCGCTGATACTCAGACGAAGCGCCTCCGCTGCCATTTTCGATGTTGTGAGCCAGAAGTCGTCGTCGTTCATATGTGCGAGAACTATAACATAAATCATATGAATTTGCAAAAATATCCATATATTTCGGCGTTGGGAAAACGCTATGCTGGTCACAGGAGTCACGGGAATGTATCAGTACGCCAGAGTTGTGCTTGAACAGATTGGAGCATCTCTCCGAAACGAGCATCCGACACAGATCGTTTCCATTCACGCTTTTGGCTCCCGCGCTCGGGGAGATCACTCCGGTGACTCGGATTTTGACGTCCTGGTGGTGGTCAAGGAGAAGACTGTTCAGCTGGAGGAGCAGATCATTGATCGCTTTGTAGAGCAGGAAGCAGCAAGCGGTATTTCCTTCGATCCGGTTATCAAGTCTGCGGAGAGTTTTTACCAGGAACGTCGGTATCAGACCCGGTTCTACAAGAACATCATGAACGAGGGAATACCGGTATGAAGTTGAGCCGGCAGGACAAAGAGAACCTGAGCGATATCAGGTTTACGAAAGCACAGGAGTTTCTCCGGGACGCCCAGGCCAACATCGCGGAGGATCGGGACAAGACGGGCGTAAACCGCGCGTATTATGCGGTACTGCAGGCAGTTCGTAGCCTGCTCGTCCTGGAAGGGCTGGACACAGAGACACACAGCGAAGCGATCACGGTACTCAGTCTGCATTTCGTAAAGACGGGGCTTCTCCCTCTGGAGACAATCAAGACGATCAAACTTCTGCTGTCGCGACGAACCGACGTGGACTACGGTGATTTCGATTCGATCAGCAAAGAGGAAGCGCAGGATTCTCTGGAAAAAGCGGAGGCTCTCCTGGCGCAGATAGACGCGGTCCGGAAGGGGATTATCGGCGGGACGTGATTCTGGTCGTGCCGATGCACTGAAACCTGACACGCTGCCCCACTTTCCCGTAAAATCGCCGGCATGAACGGAACTGTTGAACCCACCGGACAGCTGTGGTCACGCTCGCCGCTGGTACTGCGCCCCCGACTGTCGTTTCGACCCCGATTGCTGCGGACCGCCGCCCTCCTGGCAGCCCTCTTCGCCCTGCCCGGCCTGACCCTCCCCGCCCAGGATCTGAGGATCGGCCTCATGCCCGCGGTTGACTCAATCCCCCTCCTGGTGGCTCAGGACCAGGGATACTTCGCCGACGAGGGAATCACCGTGGAGCTGCAGATCTTCCGGAACCAGCTGTACCGGGAGACGGCGCTGCAGACCAACGCCATTGACGGCAGCGTCTCTGATCTCATCAACGCGGTGTACAACTGGCAGAGTGGCAGCGGCATAAAGGTGGGGTCCATCACCGACGGCCACTTCTCGCTGGTCACCGCGCCGAACTCATCCATCAGAACGATCGCTGACTGGAACCGGGCGTCCGCAGTGGACACGGGGCTGCTGGAAAACAGCATCATCTACTACGTGGCGGAGCGGATGCTCCAGAACGCCGGGGGGGCCACCGACCGCATCAACCTCATCACCACCCTGCAAGTCCCGGCGCGGATGGAGATGGTCGTCGCCGGTCGCATCGAAGCGGCACTGCTGCCCGAACCGGTTACGCGGATCGCTGTGGCCCAGGGAGCCCGGGTCCTGGTGGATACCTCCGGCATGGCTCAGACCCCGGGGGTCCTCCTGTTTACCCAGCGGGCCCAGTCCCGGAAGGCCGGGGAGATCGCGGCGCTGTACCGGGGCTACAATCGGGCGGTAGCGGCGCTGAACCGCAACCCCGACTCGTTTCGGCAGGCCATCGTCCGTCTGGGAGAGTTTCCACCGGCGGTGGAACAATCGATGGTCATACCCACTTACCAGCAAGCGCGACCACCCACCCCGGAAGAGGTCGCCGATGTGGTCGCGTGGATGGCTGAGAAGGGCCTCATCGGCGGAAGCCCCGCCACCCCCGCCTACCACCAGATAGTGGAGACCGGACTGATCGGCCCGGGGGGGCCCTGATCCCGGGTGCTCTCCATCCAGGACTGCACCACCGGCTACGGCGAGACTCCCGTCTTCGCAGAGCTCACCCTTCAGGTTTCTCCGAGAGAGGTGGTGGCGGTGGTGGGACGATCCGGGGTGGGAAAGACAACCCTCCTGCACCTCGCCGCAGGGATTCACAGACCCTGGAGCGGGACCACAACCCTGAACGGCGTCCCCCTGGAACA
>SKHA01000324.1 GCA_007117185.1 Spirochaeta sp.
CCAGTGGCTTGCCCATCCCCACATCGGCAGTGACAACCTCTACCACCTGGCGATTGCCGGCCGGGAGGACCTCCAGGCGCGGGGTGTGGAGATCCGTTTCCACACGGAGGTCAGGGACCTCATCATCCACAATGGCCGGTGCGTGGGCGTCCGGTCGATAGACAGCGAGTTTCCGGCGGAACGCACCGTGCTCGCTCCGGGGCACAGCGCCATACCCCTGTTGCGTACCCTCGCCAGCCAGGGTGCAGTCCTTGAGACCAAAGGGTTTGCCCTGGGTGTGCGGGTGGAGCATCCCCGGGAGGTGATCAACTCGGCCCAGTGGGGCCGCAGCGAGATCCCCGGGCTGAAGGCGGCGGAGTACCGCCTCACCGCCAAGACGTCTACTGGACGAGGGGTCTACTCTTTCTGTATGTGTCCCGGTGGCACGGTGATTCCCGCCGCCTGGCGCCCCGGGCTCAATATGGTGAACGGCGTCTCCAACTACCGCCGGGACGGGGAGTGGTCGAATGCCGCGGTGGTGGCGGCTCTCCAACCGGAGGAGATCTTCCCCCAGGCGCGCACCCCTCTTGATGTTCTTGGGCATTTGGAAGAGCTGGAAGCTCGGGCGTGGGATCTGGTGGGTACCCATCGGGTGCCGGCAACGCTTCCCACCTGCCTCGACAGTGGCGCAATTCCCCCCGCGCTGCCGCGATCCAGCCACCCCTTCGAGGTGGTTCCCAGCGATTACCGCCTTCTGTACCCTCAGTGGCTGGTGCAGGCGCTTTCCGAGGGACTCTCGGAGTTCTCACGCAAACTGCGCGGTTATGAGACGGGACTGGTCCTGGGAATGGAGACCACCACCTCTGCTGCGGTGCGGGTGGTCCGGGAACCCTCCGGCGAGATCGCCGCTATTCCGGGAGTCTGGATCGCCGGGGAGGGCAGCGGCGCGGCGGGAGGCATCATGAGTTCGGCGGTGGACGGTATCAACGCTGGGCTGGCGGCGGCCTCGATTGCCATGTAGCACGGCGATCCGGCAGCCGCCCTAACGCCAGCAAACGATAAAAAAATATCGACTTGTGCAACCCCGAAGAAGTTTTTATACTGGGCACACAATGAAACGAATAATGGTTTGTATAGATTTTTCTCCCCTGACTGATCGAATTCTTGCTACAGCAAAAGAACTGGCGCAGTGCATGTCCGACGGGCTGCATCTGGTTCACGTCCAGCCGGAGACGAGCCCCACACCCCGGACGGTGGTGTCCAATCCAGACAGCAGCGTGGGGAAGAAGGAGTCGCTGACGCGGCAACGGGAAGTCGCGCAACTGGGAAGAATTTGCCAGAAGCTCACTGATGAAAACATCCAGACAACCTGGTCTGCCCCCGCGGGCAAGATCCATGAAACTCTCATCAGGGAAGCACAGAAGCATGATGTGCAGCTGGTGGTGATGGGCAGCCACGGAAACGGCGCCGTACACCACCTCGTGGTAGGGTCGGTTGCCGAAGGGGTCCTGAAGGGACTGGGAGTACCGGTGGTACTGGTTCCGGCAGTTGTGTCGGACTGAGGACAGACGATGCTACGGAGCCCCGCGCCCCGACCCAGATGACAGGTACGCCTGTCGGGACACAGAGAAACCCGCGTTCGAAGTGAGGAAGGAATGACCAGACGCGGGCGACGTCTGGCGACGCTGCGGGGAGATCCGGTTGATCGACCACCTGTCTCCTTCTATGAGCTGAATGGTCTGGCTGAAAACCCCAGAGATTCCGACCTCTTCACCATCTACTCGAACGCTTCCAATCGACTCTACTGCCCAGGACGGAAGCCTTGGCAGGCACGCGCTCCCCTGCCTCGCAGCGCGGGTGATGTCACGGCTTCCGGAGGCGAACACCAAGGCGCTTCTCAGGAAATCCTCGCAAACGGGCCGATGGCTAATTTGATTTAGTTTCCATGGTAAACTTACGATATCAGCCCGGCATCAACGGAGGATTGAGATGGAAGCAGATCGCAAACTAGGTAACACAGGATTCACCATGCCCCCCATCGGGCTGGGTCTGTGGGCCGTTGGTGGAACCCAGTGGGGGACCACCGACGACGCTCAGGCACTGGCGATGATCGATTCAGCACTGGACCAGGGTGTTCGATTTTTCGACACCGCAGACGTCTACGGCGACGGACACAGTGAGGAACTCCTTGGTACAGCAATGGCGGGCAGGCGGGACCAGTTCGTTGTTGGGACCAAAATCGGGTGGGTCGGTTTTGATGGCGAGGCCGGTGCGAGCGCCTATACCGACGCAAAAACGCTGATTCAGGGCGTTGAATCAAACCTGAAACGGTTGAACACAGACTACCTCGACATTATGCAGAGCCATATCAATTTCCGGGATCCCACGATGGAGGTCTTTCTGGAAGGATTTGAAACGCTGAAACGCCAGGGTAAGATCCGTGCCTACGGTGTCAGTACCAGTGATTTCGGCTACCTGCAGGCTTTCAACCGTGACGGAGGATGTTCAACCCTGCAGATCGACTACAGCATTCTCAACAGAACGCCGGAGGTTGACTGCCTGCCCTACTGTCGAACGAACAACATCGGAACGATTGTCCGTGGCGGCCTCGCCATGGGGATCCTTACCGGAAAGTTCAACGCTGACTCTACCTTCGAGGATTCGGATTTCCGAAAGGCATGGATCACAGACCCCGAGCAGAATGCGGTGTTTCGCAATGATCTGCAGACAGTAGAACAGCTGAAAGCAGTCCTTGATCTCGGACCAGACGGACAGACCTTGGGCCAGCTGGCTGTCCGTTTTCTGCTGGCGAATCCGGCGGTATCCATGGTGATACCCGGGGGCAAGAACGCCCGGCAGTTAACCTCCAACCTGGCGGTTTTGAAGATGCCTCCCATGGGTTCAGAGGAGATGAAGGCAATCGATGCGATCGTGCCCCCTGGAGGAGGCAGGAAGATCTGGCCGGCTTAGGTTGTTGTCACCGCCGGTGGGCGTCGGCGTCGGCGTTGGCGTCGGCGTCATCCTGCTTCCCCCCGTTATTGAGGGTGAGGAAGAATACCAGACAGGCAAGAAGAAAGAAGATGCTTCCGAGGAGGCTCAGCCAGTCACCAACGCGAATGTTGGCGGCAATGTAGAAGATCGCGCAGAGTGTGAACAGCACCCATCCTGCACGTTCGAGACGTCGGTTGTCTTTCTTCACTGGACGCCTCCCTTTTCCGGGGTCACAACGGAAACCCGGTGGCGTCGGACGCATCCGGCACCGGGCTGTGCAGCGCCTCAACCGGGTCGGTCAGATCGTTAATCCAGCGACCGGAGAACACGCGGTACACCCCGAACCCCATTTTGGCCACCTCTTCCAGTCCGATTGCCAGGTATACAAAATGGACGGGCAGGCGCAGCCACAGCCCTGCGGCGAACGCGGCGGGCACGCCTACCAGCCACAACAGGGCCACGTCGATAACGAGCGAGTAGGTGGTGTCTCCGCCGCCGCGGAGTATGCCAACGATGATGTGCATGTTGAGGATCTTGGCGACCATTATCACCGCGAAGGATCGAACCAGAAGGGTGACCATTCGGCTCACATCCGGGGTGATCGAGAAGAAGCGGGGGACCCACGGGGCGAACCAGAAAAAGACCACCACCCCCACGGCGAAGGACGCCAGTGGCAGTACCCGGATCAGGCTGGTGCCCAGGTGCTGCGCTTCAGCAAAGCGCTCCTGTACGGTTGCGACGCCAGCAGTGCCGCCGACTCCGTCGCTGCCATCGCTGCCACTGCGAACGGTTCCACCACCTGCGGCGCCGATGGTGTTCCCGATCATGATCGCCGACGCCTGGGCGGTACCAATAAAGACCACCAGGATCAATCGCGCCACCGTATCGGCGATATTGTACGCCGCCAGGTGGCCCGTCCCCATCCTTCCGAATACCACGGTATACATGGTGAATCCCAGGGACCAGAGGATCTCGTTGAAGATCACCGGGGTAGTGCGTCTCATGAACCGCTTCACAAAGGGACGGTCCAGAGTAAACAGCTGCCGCGGTGATGCCGCCACCGGGCCCTTTCGGCGGTAGACCACGAAGAGGATTATCAACAGCTCTACCCCCCGTGCTCCCAGGGTTGCGATGGCCGCACCGCGGACTCCCAGGGCGGGAAATCCCAGAACTCCAAAGATGAGCACGTAGTTTCCTGCCACGTTCAAGCCGATGGAGATCGCCGTGGCGATGAGGGGCAGTCGGGTGTCACCGACGCTGCGCAGCGCGTAGGCGTAGCTCATACTGATTGCGGTGAACAGGTAGCTGAACGCCACGATCCGCAGGTACCCGGCTCCCTCGGCAATCACTGCCGCGTCGGTGGTGAACACCGACAGAAGCACCTCCGGGAAGAAGACGCTGCCGGTCATGAACACCAGGGAGCCTCCGGAAGCCAGGATCAACGATATCCCCATGGCCCGGTGGATACCGGCGACGTCGCGACGCCCCCAGAACTGCGACGAAAAGACGGCGCCTCCGCTTCCGACGCCAAAGAGAAAGAGCATAAGCAGGAAGAAGATCTGATTGCCCAGAGCGATCGCGGCGATCTGCACCTCACCGAGCTGGCCCACCATCACCGTGTCCGCCAGGTTGAGTGTGGTCATCAACAGGTGCTGCAGGGCGATGGGTAGAGCAAGCCGGACCAGCCGGGGTATGTAGGAGAGGCCGCGATGCATACTCATAGGCAAGGGTCCAGCTTATCCGGGGTTGCCTCCCGGAGCAAGGGGTCCCACTTCGTGCCCCTTTGCCGATGGGAAGGTACAATCCGTACTTTGTGGCGATGGATTATCGCACCCTGGGAACCACAGATTTGCGGGTCAGCTCAGTCTGCCTCGGCACGATGACCTTCGGAACGCAGAACAGCGAAGAGGACGGCCACCGGCAGCTGGATATGGCCCTTGAACACGGGATCAACTTCATCGACACCGCTGAACTGTACGCGGTCCCTCCGAGTCCGCACACCTATGGTCGAACTGAAGAGATCCTCGGGACCTGGCTTGCTTCCCGGGGCACCCGTGAATCGGTAATCCTGGCTACCAAAATTGCCGGGTCCGGGCCGAAGTGGATACGCGAGGGCACCAATCGAATCGACGGTGCCAACATCCGCGCGGCTGTGGAAGGGTCGCTGCACCGATTGCAGACGGACTACATTGATCTCTACCAGCTCCACTGGCCCAACCGGGGGTCTTCCCATTTCGGCCAGGTCTGGAATTACGCCGGGGGCGACCTGGAGGGAGAGGGGAGCAGCGAAGCGGTTCGGGAGAACATGATCGAGGTGTTGCAGACCCTCGGGGACCTTCAGCGGGCGGGAGTCATTCGTCACGTGGGGCTTTCCAATGAGACCTCCTGGGGGACGATGCAGTATCTGCAGATCGCCCGGGAGCTGGGGCTGCCCAGAATGGTGTCGATTCAGAACGAGTACAACCTGCTGAATCGACTCTTTGAACCGGACCTGGCGGAGACGGCTTTGCGTGAGCAGGTGGGGCTGCTGGCGTGGTCTCCCCTGGCAACGGGGCTGCTCACCGGAAAGTACGCCCGGGGACAGCGCCCTGAGGGCTCCCGGTGGTCCCTGCTCTCCAGCAGAAGCCACCGCGATACCACGCAGGCTCACAGGGCGGTAGAAGCCTACGCTGCCCTCGCCCGGGAAGCGGGGCTTACCCTTCCTCAACTGGCGCTGGGGTTTGTCCACTCCAGACCGTTTGTAACCTCGGTGATCATCGGGGCTACCACGACGGAGCAGCTGGAGCACAATATCCAGGGCTGTAACACCTCTGTGAACCCTGATGTGCTGGAAGGGATCCGCTCGATCCGGCGGGAGTTTCCGTTGGCGTACTGAAACGCGCGACTTGACACGGATTCGTTCCTGCGGTATATATAAAAAACAATATACATGACAGGGGCAATATATGCGTAAAATACTAATAATTGGCGGGGTCGCTGCGGGGGCTACAGCAGCTGCCCGGACCCGGCGCCTGGACGGTGCAGCTGAGATTACCCTTCTGGAAGCGGGGCCGGACGTCTCGTTTTCCAACTGCGGGTTGCCGTACTATATCGGTGGGGATATCCAGAACCGATCATCCCTGATTCTGGCCAGCCCCCAGACGTTTCACGATCAGTACCGTGTCAACGTACACACCAACACCGAAGCGGTCTCTGTCGACCGGGAGAAGCGGGTGGTTCGCGCCCGGAACAGCGAAACGGGAGTGGAGACAGACCACCCCTACGACGCGCTGATTCTCGCCCAGGGGGGTAAGCCGGTGGTACCGCCCCTTCCCGGGGTGGAGCGGGATCACGTCTTTCAGTTGTGGACCCTGGACGACATGGACAGGATCGATTCGTTCATCCGTGACCGGGAGCCCCGCCATGCTGTGGTAGTTGGTGGAGGGTTCATCGGGCTGGAAATGGTGGAAGCGCTGGTGAAGCGGGGCATGACGGTGCACCTGGTGGAGATGGCCGGGCAGGTGATGCCGACGATGGAGGGTGAGTTCGCCGGTTTCCTCACCAAAGAACTGCAGGACTACGGTGTAGACCTGCACCTGGGAACCTCCCTGGAGTCGATTGGCGACGGCGACGTTGTTTTGAGCGACAAAACCACCCTGCAGGCGGACTTTGTACTGCTATCAGTGGGGGTGCGCCCGACCCTGGCTCTGGCGAAGGACGCGGGGTTGGAGATGGGGCCCGCCGGGGGCCTGCAGGTGGACGATCATCTGCGCACCAGCGATCAGAGTATCTTCGCGGCGGGAGATATGGCGGAGATCGAACACCGGTTGTTGGGCCGCACCGTGCGGATACCCCTGGCCGGGCCAGCCAACCGGCAGGGCCGTATCGTCGCCGAGAACGCCCTGGGTGGTGACAAAACCTATCGCGGTGCTCTGGGTACTTCCGTGGTGAAGGTGTTCGAAGCGGTTGCGGGCTCGACCGGGCTGGGCCTCAACGCTGCCCGGGACGCCGGGTTTGACGCCGACGCGGTGGTGGTACACAAAACCAGCCACACCGCCTACTACCCGGGAGCAGAGAAGGTGAGCCTGATGGTTGTGTTTGATCGAGAATCGGGCACGATCCTTGGCGCCCAGGCGGCGGGCCGGGTAGGGGTGGACAAGCGAATCGACGTCCTGGCCACCGCGATTGCCGGGGGGCTTACCGTGGAAGATCTGCAGGAGCTGGACCTGGCCTACGCGCCGCCGTTCAACAGCCCCAACGGCCCGGTGAATATGGCTGCCTTCACCGCGGAAAACCACCGCAGCGGCTACAGCCCGGCGGTGCTTGCCCGGGATCTGGAAACGTTCGCCCTCTCCCACGAGCCCATCGCAGTGGACCTGCGCGACCCCATCGCTTTCAGTCGGGCGAGCCTGGCGGGCAGCAGTAACGTCAGTCACAACGTCCTGCGGGAGAGCATCTCCCGGATTCCGGCGGATCAGACGGTGCTGATCATCAGCGACGACGGGCAGAAGGGTCATGTGGCGGTGCGGATGCTCAAAGAAGCGGGGCTCGAGAAGGTATATAACCTCAGTGGCGGGTTTCTGTCCCTGGAGCGCCATGCCCGGGCGGTGGGGTTCAAGCAGCTGCACGTGGGGCTGTTGCCGGTTGAGACCAGGACGGTAGAAGACCACGGCGGCCTCGCCGGTGACCCTGTCGAATCGGCCGCAGAGGGAGCGGCGACCACCGCCGCCGGTAACGATGGCCCGGTCATTGTGGATGTCAGAACCAGCGAAGAGTTTTCCATGGGGGCGGTCCCCGGGGCGGTCTGCATGCCCCTGGATGAACTCCAGCATCGTGCCGGCGAACTCGGTGACCTGAACCGGGAGATAACCCTGTACTGCGCCTCCGGGGCGCGCTCCGCCTACGGGCAGCGGCTGCTGCAGCAGATGGGTTACACCAACGTCAAGAACGGGGGCGGGCTCCACGATATGATGGCCCGCGCCTGAAGGGGGGCAGGTTTGAGGGGGCCGGTTCACGGGGTTGCCGGCGCGGGGTCCCGGTGCGCTGCAGACGCCCGGACCCCTGTGCCCTCAGTCCAGGAGGTTGAAGATCTCCAGCAGCTTCTCCTTGTCCAGGAGATCGATCAAGCGGGCTTCAACAAAGAACACCGCTGACTCGGAGAAGCTGCCGCCGGTAATGCAGAATCCTCGTCCTGCCCGGGTCTCTTTCAGCCGGGCGTTGAAATCGCGTACCACCAGCTCTCCAACCTGCCCGGTGCCGCGGATGAAGCGGAAGAGAATTATGTCCTCCCACTGCGCCGTCTCCACTTCCGTCAGGATATCTGCGTACTCATTCTTCTGCATGTTCACATCGGTGATCTTGATCTTGGCGTTCTTGAAGAACGTCATCACCATCCGCCGGCACAGCGCGACAAACTCGCTGGTTGGCGCGATCAGATATGTCTGCAGGTTCTGGTTGCTGTGCAGCTCTTTGCTGCGGGAGATCTGGGCGGATACGTCCTTGTACGCCGGGTTGATCTTGTTTATTTCCGAGAGCTGGGTGAGAGCACGACTGAGATCCTGCTGCTTGCTGTAGACATCCGCCAGACGGTACCGCAGTTCCAGCAAAATCGGTTCCTGAATCTTCTCGTGGCGCAACCCGATCTCAAAATCGAGGGTAGCCTTCTCCAGGTCCCGGGTGGAGGCGCGAATGGTCCCGGCGTACAGCGCCGCGTGGGGCCCCAGCTGGGGATCCGCCCGGAGGTGTGAAAAGATCGGCAGCGCCTGGTCTGTGCGGCCAAGCTCAAAATAACCCTGCGCCAGAAAGAACATCGACTCCTTGTCCTCCGGCTCAACCTCCACAACCTGCCGCAGCACAGGAACCGCCTCGTTGTATCGTTTCAGCTTGGCCAGCGCGCGGCCCTGGTACCGGAGCGAAGGCAGGTGTTCCGGACGTTCTTCCCGGGCCTGCTTGAGAAGCTGGACCGCCCGCTCCTGGTTTCCCCGGCGGTACTCCAGGAAGCCCAGGTTGTAGTTGATTTCGAAGGAATCCTCCTTCAGGGTCCGTGCGACCATAAGCGACTTGTACGCTTCCTCGACGTGTTTCAACTGCAGCGCGGCGATCCCGAAGCGCGCCGAAACCTGCCATTCCTCAATCTCGCTGTTGGTAGCGCACTGGTCCACCAGAATCCCGTAGGTCTTCATCGCTTTTTCCCAGGACTGCTCCTCGAAATAGAGGTCCGCCAGAGCCAGGAGGGCCCGATGGTCCCGGGGGTTGCCGGCGAGCTGCCGGTTTGCCTGCCGGATAACTGTTTCCCGGTCTCTTCTCTGGGGCTGCTTTTTCCGGCGCTTCGCCTGACCGCGATTGATCACCAGACCAACCATCAGCAGCAGACCCAGAACAACGACGACAAGCAGGACAATGATCACAACGACAGGCATATAGTATTATTGAAGAGCAGACCGGCGGTGTCAACGCGCACCCGGAAGATCGGTACCCTTTACGAAGTTGACAATGTGCCGATAAACAAATAGTTTCGCATGCCGCGTTACGGCACCGAGACGACAAGAATATCCGGCTAACGCCGTCGATTTTTCGGATTTGCGTGCGGAAAGGAGCATCTTCGTGGCCCAGATTGGCATAAAACTTGCAGACGGTACCTTTTTTCCTGTTCTTCTGGACGATTCTCCACAGAAGAGGCGGGTTGTCCTCTCCGCCGCACGGCCGGATCAATCCAGCGTTCAGGTAGACCTGGTGCGTCGTGACGGTGAGATCGATCAGTACGTCGGGTGTCTCGTACTTGAAGACTTGCCCGTGGGGGATTCAATCGAGCTTGAGTTGCGCCTCGCTCTTGACGGCACCGGCGGGCTGGATGCGCAGCTGAACGACACCGGCCGTACCCAGTACCAGAGCCTGGTGGTCAATGTGAACCAGGTGACCGAAGACACTCATTTTTCCCTTCCCGAGGACGAAGAGATCGGCCTGATCGATACTGCAGATCCTATGGATGACTTTGATTTTCAACCGGAGACAGATAGCTCGACCAGCTTTGAAGCAGACCCCGACGCTGACATCGACACTGACCCCGACACCGACGACGAGTACTATCAGGAACGAAAGCCCCTCAACTTCGTTGTCCTTCTGGCTCTGATCATTGTGGTATTGAGTCTGCTCGCCCTGGGCGCGTGGCTGGTGCTCCTGTTGCTGGATGCTGAAGCGTTGCCGCAGCTGCGCTCCGCAGTACTCCTGCCGTTGATGATTCGAAAGCCACGCCGTTAGGATGGCAATCCTGCTCCCGGTACTCCTTTTTCTTCTCGCTTCCTGCGCCGGTGAGGTTGCACCGGCTTCCGGGGGGATCTCGGAACTCCGGCGAATGATGGATACCATCGCCGCCGGCGGGGACGCTCACCTGGATTCGATCAACCCTGATGAGCCGCTGGTGGATGGGTTACGCCGGGAAGAACCCGGGTATCCCTACAGCCTCGGGCGTGCTTTGGAGCGCCGCGGGTTGCCCGAAGCCGCCCGGAGAGTGTACCTCCAGGAACTTGATCGCGGGGTGGTTCCCTGGAACGGCTACAGCGCTGACCGCCTGGCGGCGATCGCGGCGCAGCGTCAGCAGTGGCTGGCCGCCGAGGGCTACGCTTCCCGGGGGGTGGAGATGCTGCCGACCTACGCCGACCTGTGGTTCCGGTTGGGGGACGCGCTCTATCGGCAGGAGCAGTACAGTATTCTCCAGGACGCCACACAGCGGTTTCCCCTGGACGAGGTGGATCATTTTGCCCGTTACTCCCCTCAAAGTGTCCAGGCCGAGCGGTACCTCTGGCAGGCGGTAGCCGCATGGGAACTCGGTGGCGACGTCGAGCAGGCGTTCATCCGGGCGTTTACCGCTGTTCCTGCCGGGGAAATTCACACCCGGTTGTACCTGTATCTCTTCTATCGCAGCGGCGCTCTGGCGCAGTTTTCCCCGTGGATTCGGGATCTCCTGGAGGCGGTCTATCGTATCGCCAACGGCGAACACAGCGAGGGGTTGCGGCTGCTGCGACGGATAGACCCGGAGCGGATGGCGGAGCTGGTTGGAGAGAACCCGTCCCTGGTTGCCACCATGCGCGGCGCTCACCGGGCTGTGGACGGCCCTGCAGAGCAGTGGATCCGAGCGGTGGCCAGCTATGGCCCACCCGCCGGGGACCCGGGAATGACCCGGCTCCTTGCCGAGATCGCCGAGCAACGGGGCCGGCGCGCCGAAGCGATGGAGCTTCTTGCCGCTGCCGGCGAGTTCACCCCGTGGGTTCAGGCTGCGATCAGGGACAGTCGAGACCTGACCGAAAGCGTTGATTTCCTGCTGGCCCGAAATGTTTCGGAGGCGGATCTGATCCTTGCGGTTGATCGACTGCTGCCGGTGATGATTCGGGATCGCCGCTGGCAGGAGATTGAGGAGCTTTACCAGCGGATCCCCCTGGATTTTGTCCCGCTTCGGGCTCACCTGGGAGTGGTGACTGCGCTGGCCGGGCAGGAGGGGTTTCTGCCGGCAATGGATCTGGAAACCCGGCTCGCTCCGGCCCTGGAACAGGACGGTTTGACCTACTTCCGCGTGGTGGCCCACCGCCTCGCCGGGACTGCGTTGGAGCTCCCCGGAGAGGCACGGGTGGACCCGCCGCGTGACCAGTGGCCTCCGGCGCTGCAACACGCTGCGGCGCTCCTGCAGGCAGGTTTGGTGGAAGAGAGCCGCTCAATGGCGATGGCCGCGGCGGTGGACCCTGAGGCGGCTGAAGGCGCTCTCGGGTTTGCTCGGGTCGCTCATCAGCTGGGCTACCAGTCGGTGGCTCTGGACGTGGGACGGCGGGCGATCAATCGTGGTGCGTTGACGCCCACCGCTGAAGATATTCCCCTGCTGTACCCGCGGCCGTTCGCGGTGGAGATTGAATCCGCAGCAACGGACTATCGTGTTGCACCGGCGGTGCTCTATGGCCTGATTCGGGAAGAGAGCCACTTCAACCCCCGGGCACGTTCCCATGTGGGGGCCACCGGTCTTTCCCAGATCATGCCTGCTACCGCTGAGGATCTGCAGCGACGGTTGCGCTGGCCTGCGGTGGATCTGGAATCGGTCAGCGAGAACACACGCATGGGGGCCTTCTACCTGGATTACCTGGCCGGACAGCTTCCTGACAGTCTGGTGATTCAGCTTGGGGCGTACAACGCCGGGCTTGGTCGTGGTCGCAACTGGATGGCTTCGTTCGGAGACCTGCCTCCGGCGCTGCAGATCGAGGCGCTCCCGTTTATCGAGACGCGTTGGTACCTCAGGCGGATCGTCGTGTCGTCAGGGTGGTATCAATACCAGTTGGATGGCAGCGACCCGGCTGAGGCCAACCCGACCCTGCGGTAGCGCTTACCTTTCCTTTTTCTCCTGCCGATAAGCAGTAAGGGAGGGTGAGAAGTGCAGAATCATTCCAGTTTTGGTACCGGTGTCTTTCTCCTGGTTGCGGCGGGGGTGAGCGCCCTCTTTCTGACAGTCTCCGTTCTTGATCCCTCAGGGTTGATCGCCGGTGTCGTTGCCCACCCTGGCAACGTCCTGTTGCGCTCCTTCGGGCTACTGGCGTGGTGGGTACCGGTCTTCCTGACCATTGTCAGTATCCGTGCATTTTCTTCCCGTCAGGTCACGTGGTCTTTTCTGGTTCTGCTCAGCTATCTCCATCTTCCGGTTTTGACCGTTGCCGCGATGGTACGTCTGGCCGGTACTGCCGACGGGTTCGTGGATGCCGCGCCCCTCATTGTATGGCTGGATGGGGCGTTTTCCCCGCGGGGGGCGCTTCTGGTGATGAGCCTCCTGCTGGCTCTCGAAGCTGCCCTGTTCATCCAGCTCCAGCGCTTCTTTGCGGGGAGACCAGGGGGCACCGACGATACCGCGTCCGGGGAGGAAATGGACCAGCAGCCTGCGGAGCCGCAGGAGATCCTGGCCCTGCCGGAACCGGAGTATTTCGAGGAGGATATCGAGATAACCCTGGAAGACCTGAAGCGGCGGATGGAGCCGGACGCTCAGGAAGCGGACGTCCAGGAACCGGAGGACGCGCCGCTGCCGCTGATGCTCCGGGCCCGCCGCTACGAGGCCGCCCCGATGGAATACCATTTCGAAGACCAGCTGGATGAAGAGCTGGATGAAGAGCTGGAGGACCAGATCGAAGAGGTGGATGAAGACCCTTTCGATGATGAGTATGACCAGGAGTTCGCTGTTGAGTTTGACGATGACCTGGACGAGGAACTGGACGAGGAGCTGGACGAGGAGCTGGACGAGGACCTCGAGTTGGAGCCGGAACAGCTCCCCCTGCCGGTACAGCTGAAACCCCGGCGCCGACGCCGCACCGGCAAGTACTCCATTGCCATCGATGGCATCCTCATGCAGTACTCCGACGGGCGTTACTGGGAGATCGACGACAGCACCCGGGATGCTGCTGAGGTGCTGCGGGTGACCCTGGAAGAGTTCGGAATCAAGGCGGAGGTCACCGGCATCCGCAAGGGCCCTGTGATCACCATGTTCGAGATCCTCCCTGCGCCGGGGGTCAAGCTGGCGCGAATCACCAACCTCTCTGACAACATCGCCCTGCGCTTGGCCGCCTCGAGTGTGCGCATCGTCGCGCCCATTCCGGGGAAGCACGCCGTTGGTATCGAAATCCCCAACCGGGAACGGCACATCGTCTCCTTTGCGGAGCTGCTGCAGGACGTGGAGTTCTTTGGTGACCGCCAGGAGATTCCCATCGCCCTGGGCAAGGATATCTCCGGGGAAGCGCAGATCATGGACCTGACCAAGACCCCCCACCTGCTCATCGCCGGTGCCACCGGCAGCGGAAAGTCGGTCTGTGTCAACTCGATCATCTCATCGATCCTCTACCGGCGCTCCCCCAGTGAGGTGAAGATGATTCTCATCGATCCCAAGATCGTGGAGCTCAAGTTCTACAACGATATACCTCACCTGCTGACTCCGGTGATCACCGACCCCAAGCGGGCCTTTCAGGCGCTGCAGTACCTGATCTACGAGATGGAGCGGCGCTATTCCCTGCTGGACAGCATGGGGGCCCGGGACATCACCGGCTTCAACACCCGGATAAAACGCAAGAACATGGCTACCGAGCCGCTGCCCTACATCGTGGTGATCATCGACGAATTTGCTGACCTGATGTCCACCAGCGGTAAGGAGCTGGAGAGCACCGTGGCCCGGCTGGCGGCGATGTCCCGGGCGGTGGGAATCCACCTGGTTCTGGCGACGCAGCGCCCCTCAACGGACGTGATCACCGGATTGATCAAGGCCAATATTCCCGCGCGAATCGCCTTTATGGTGGCCAGCAAGGTAGACTCCCGGATCATCCTGGACGCGATGGGGGCGGACAAGCTCCTGGGACGTGGTGATATGCTCTTCACTTCCGCAGCGGACCCCTTCCCGATCCGTATGCAGGGGGCGTTCCTCTCGGAGGACGAGGTGGAGCGGATCGTTGCTGCAGTGAAGGAATACGGCGAGCCTGACTATATCGACGACGAGATCTTCATCGAGGAAGAAGACGACGACCTGGACACCAACGTTCTGGAAGATCCCCTGATGGAGCGGGCCATCGAGGTGGTGACCTCTTCCCGCAAAGCCAGCGCCAGCTACCTGCAGCGCCGCCTCAAGGTCGGCTACAACCGCGCCGCCCGGATGGTGGAGGAGATGGAGCGGATGGGGCTGGTGGGACCGCAGAACGGCAGCAAGCCCCGGGACGTTATCTCGTCGGGGGTGTAGTCTCCGCAGCGATACCGGCGATCCACGGGCTGCCGGGGTAGATCTGCCGGGCCCGGGCGATATACTCCCGGGCCTGATCGAGTTCTCCCGAGGATTGGTGGGCCTGGGCAAGCCACCCGAGGATCATGAATCGGTCATTCCGGTTGTCCGGTTCCAGGGAGAGAGCCTCTTCCAGTACAGCGATACCCGCGGTAACGTCGCCGCCGGCAATCGGGGGCGCGTTCAGGTAGAATCCGGCAACGCTGATCAGCGCGCGGACGTTGGTGGGGTCAAGCTCCCGGGCCCGGAACGCGGCGTTACGGGCGGCCTCACCGTTGCGCATCATGTAGATCAGCCCCCGGGCCATCATCATCTGGGAGTGCAGGTCCGCCTCCATGCGTAAACCGTCAGAGAACTCACCCGCTGAGCGGGCCTCCTGCAGCAACGCAAACCCCTGCTGCAACTCCCGAACGGCTGCGCGGCTGTCGCCCTGCTGGTTCAGATGCGACCCCATGAGCAGGTGGATTCGCGCGCCCCAGTAACTCCGGGCCGGTCCTGCCGGCAGGGCGCGCAACGCCGCCTGCGCTTCACCGAGAGTCCCCCGGATGGATGAGGTTGTGGCTGTCTCGGAGTAGACCAGGTCTTCCGCTCGTTCCAGAGGTTGTCGAACTCCCGCCGGGGCCGCCGGTATCGAAGGGAGGGGTTGGGCAAGCGCTGCCGCACCCCACGGGAACAGAAGCAGGAACATGAAGATGGCTGGTTTCATAGGGGAAAGATACCGAGAATCACCAGGCAAGGCTACCGCCCGTTAGGCTGGATCGCCCGAAGCGATGGACAGCGCCGGCGTGTGTTCCTGCAGCGCCCGAACCAGCGCGTTGAAGGGCTGCCGGGGGTCTCCGGTGGAGTCTTCCATCGGGAAGGTGATCCAGCGTCGGGCGATATCGTCAGGAAAATGAGCGTCGGAACTGCAGATCAACGGGTGGTTCCGCGTGTCCATTTCCACCGGAAGTCGGGTCACCTCCAGGGCAGAAAAGGTTGTATCCGGCAGAAACCCCAACTGCGAGGAGATGCTGTGGGCGCTGCGGTCGATGTGGGCGGGGATCACCAGCCCCCCCCGGCGCAGCGTCTCCTGTGCCACTTCCTCGATAGACGCATCGATACCGGGGATGAGATAGCGCTCTTCGATATCCAGGATGTTTTCGTCCTCGTCCACTACCACCTGGTCCCCGAAACGCTCCTGGTCGTGGTGAAAATCCGGCAGTCGCTGGTAGACCCACTCACCCCACTGCAGCGCTTCCTCCACCTCCGCAAACAGCGAAAGGACGTGGATCTCCTCCTGGGTGGTTGTCTCCGTTCCGAAAACTGGAAAGATACCGTGGCGGCGGCATGACACCGCGAAAGCGGGGCAGTTTCGGGCGCTGTTGTGGTCGGTCAGCGCCATCATCGTGATTCCCCGCTGCGCCGCCAGCTCCACCATCCGGCTGGGACTGTTATACAGATCGCCGCAGGGACTCAGACAGGAGTGGTTGTGCAGGTCCGCCCGGAGGATCATTCCCCTCTCAGCAGGTTGTAGAGTCGGCCGGAGACGGAGAACTGGTCTTCACGGCTTACCAGGATCGCGATATTTTCCTGCCGCGCCGCGGCGAGCATGTCCTCCGGAACGGGGCGATTGTTGCAGACGATCACTCCCCGGGCTCCCACCAGGGTTGCCACGGCAATGGTGTTCTTGTGGGACTGGATCGTTATCAGCAGGTCCGCTTCCTTCGCGTGGGCCATCACGTCGCTCATCAGGTCGGAGGTATACGCTCCGCTGAGGGGGCCGTCGTCCCAACAGTCGTGGAGCGACTGCAGCTGCAGCTGCGAGATTACCTGAGAAATGTTCACGGATTGCTCCTTTCTTCGGTAGCGATGGTCACCTTGACGCACGTTCCCGCAGGGGATGACTCAATCGAGAACGCATCCGACACGCGCTGCGTGTTGGGAAGACCCATACCGGCGCCGAACCCGAGGGACCGCACCCATTCGGTGGCGGTGGAGAACCCTTCGGAGAGGGCGCTCTCCACATCGGGAATACCCGGGCCGGTATCCTGGGCGAGGATCTCCACCCTGCCCTGGTTTCCGTCGTACACCACCCGCACGGTGCCTCCCGCCGAATGCACCACCTGATTCATCTCCAGCTCGTAGGCCGCCACGGCCACCCGGCGGATGATCTTCGGCGGAAGATCCCGCTCTTTCAGCTGTCGCTTTGTCTCGGTGGAGAGGCGTCCGGCCATCTCGAAGTCGAATCTCCGGGTGGTGTATTCCAGGTGAAACCCGGAGGTGCTCGCCTCACGGTGGCTGGTCGCCTCCTCGAAGCGTTCAATCTCCTTGTTCATCTCCAGAAGCAGGGTGACGATGATATCCCGGCTGGTGATGATCCCCACCAGCTCCTTCTTGGCGTTCAAAACGGGGAAGCGACCGTAGCGATACTTATCCAGCCAGGAGATTCCGAAGCTGAGGGGCATATCGTCTTCCAGAACGATCACCTGCCGGGACATATGCTTCTCAATCGGCTGGCCCATCGTCCCGGTCATCAGGGCGTTGATCACATCGTCCATACTGACGATCCCCACCAGGCGGCGCTCCACCATCACCGGAACGCCGGTGATGCTGTTGTCCTTCATCAGCTTCTGGGCGTCCTGCATCGTCTGCTCGGGACGACAGCTCAGGATTGTCGAGGTCATGACGTCGCGAATTTTCAAGCGATAGATCAGGTCGACGATGATGGGCGAGCTTTTGTCGGTGTCAATGGGAATCCCGTGGGTAGATCCCTGCATGGAACAGCCTATTCCCGACATCCCGCCAGGGCGAGACATGCTTCGAAGGTTGAGAGCCGGGTTGTGATAACCGCCAGCCCCTGTCGCTCCGCAAGCTGCTGCATCGCTGGCTGGGGGCGCTTGCCGTTGGTAATCAGGATGCCCCGGGCATCGACGATATCGGCGGTGCGGACAACCTGCTCGGAAGTCAGGGAGGTAACCAGGATGAAGTCGTCTTTCTCACAGACCAGGACGTCACTCATCAGGTCGGACACAACCACATCGTCAAAGGCGGTATCGTTATCGACAGGGACGATCCACTCACCCTTGACCTGGACGACGCATTCCGAGAGCAACATGCGCCGGGTCTCAGCCCAGGTTTTCCGCCAGCTCCGCCGAGGGGGAGCGGCTCTGTTCCAGCATGTCTGCTTCTTTCATGCGGACCAGGTAGAACAGGTTCTCGATCTCCAGACCAATATTCACGTTCTGGACGACGCAGCGCAGGCTGCAGTCCTCGTACTCACACCTGGTGCACTTAAGATCGACGGTGGTGAAGTTGAGCACCCCGGGAATACCCGCGGCGGTGATCGTCTCGAAGACTTCCGTTGCGGCGTGATCAGGGACGGCCAGAACGGCGACGCGAATGTCCCGCTTGGAGGCAAACTGGTGCAACTCGTTGAGGTGAAAGATCGGAACCGGGCCGTTGGGGTTGATGATTTCGGCATCGGTATCAAACCCCGCTACCACCTCAATCCCCTCCCGCTCGAAGTCGGCATGAGTGATCAGCGCCTGGCCGATCTTGCCGCACCCGATCACCACAATCCGCTGGCGCTCTTCCTTGCCGAGGATACGCTCGATCTCCTCAATGATGACATCGATGTTGTACCCGCCACGTTTGTTGCCGGGAATGCTGATGATTGAGAAATCCTTGCGGACAACAGCCGGGGTGACACCGATTGCGTCACCAAGGTTGTTGGAAAAGACTTTCACAAATCCCAGACTCTTGAGTTTGTGCAGTACCCGAAGGTACTTTGCCAGGCGGAGGACTATACCTCGATTGATCTTGGTTTCCATATAATTGCACCTTACGTCACATAAAGTAGGTTTATGTTATGATAAACAGGATTATTTTGCAACCAAAATTTACGAGTGATTTTTTAAACCTCAGATGTTGCATAAAAAGAGGAGAAACGCCGGTATGTACTGGTCAATAGCTGATATGATTCTGGATCTGACCCAAAACAGCATCGAGGCGCACGCTGCGGAGGTGACTCTTGCGGTTTCCCAGGAGGATGAGTCGCGAATCGCGGTATCCATCAGCGACAACGGGCGCGGGATGACCCCTGATCATCTGCAACGGGCACTGGATCCGTTCTGGTCCGAACCGGGGAAGCACCCGGGCCGACGGGTGGGGCTGGGGTTGCCCTTTCTCAAGCAGACGGTCGACCAGACAGGAGGTACCTGGGAGATCCACTCGGAAGCAGGGGTAGGGACAGAGCTCTCGTTCACCCTGGATATGACCCACCCGGATACACCGCCCCTGGGAGATCTGATTTCCCTCTGGGTTGCGCTGATGTGCTACGACAGACCCTACGAACTGCACATCCTGCGGCGGTATCGCGGCTCCGGGTACGAGGTCAGCCGCAGCGATCTTCAGGAGGCGCTGGGCGATATTTCCACCATATCCAACCGCCGTCTGGCTGCGGAGTTTCTCGCTGGTGCCGAGGAGGAGCTGGCCATGCCTGGCTGACAGGAGTCGCTGGTTCGCGGTACCGTGGAGGGATGATCTGTCTCTGTCTGAACGGCGACACCCTAACCCGGTGGAGCTCCCTGGTGAAGGAGTACGAGTCTGTTATCTCGATGGTGGAGTTGCGCCTGGATCTCCTGCGTCCCGCCGAGCGAGACCCTCGGGAGATCGCCCGCTGGGTTCATCGCCTGCCGGCGACGGTGCCGTCGATACTCACAATTCGCCGGAGCAGCGATCTTGGGCGATACGAAGGGGACGAGGCGCAGCGGCTTATCCTTCTGGAACAGATCCTGAAGGAACTGACTGCCGCAGCGCCATCGCGGTGGTACGTTGATATCGAGCTGGACCGTGCCGGAGATCCCCAGTGGGACGTGCTGGCGCGGTTTGTCCGGGCAGAAGGGGGCACGGTGATCCGTTCGCACCACGTCCTCCGGGGCAGCACCCCGGAGCTCTCGGTACTGATGGCGCGTTTAGCCGGGGAGCCCCGGGAAATTCCCAAACTTGCCGTGGAGGTAACCTCAGCAACGGCGATGGCTCGGCTGGTTCGCTCTGCCCGGGAGTTTCATCGGCGCATGCCCGGCCGACCGGCGGTATGGCTGGGCATGGGAGAGTACGGAATGCCCACCCGGGCCTTTCCGGCGCTCCTGGGGAGCAGTTGGACCTACAGTACCGCTTCCGGGTCCGAAGCGGTGGCGCCGGGGCAGATCCCCCCGGAAGAACTCCAGGAAATCTACCGGCCAGATGAGGTCACCGCCGGGGCGGCGGTGTTCGGGGTGCTGGGGTCACCGGTAGGTCACTCCCGTTCCCCCGGCTTGCACAACCGCTGGTTTCAGGAGCGGGATGCTGACGCGATCTATCTCCCCTTTCGACTTGATCACTTTGGAGAGTTCCCGCTCCTGGCTGAGACGTTTGATCTTCGGGGAGTCTCGGTGACGGTACCCCACAAGGAGGCTGCGCTGGCCTTTGCCCTGCAGGACGGTCAGGGCGGAGCCACCGAGGAAGCGGTCTCCGTAGGAGCGGCGAACACCCTGGTCCGGGATGCCCGGGGATGCTGGCGGGCCCACAACACCGACGTGAAGGGGTTCCTTGCTCCGCTGGAGGGAGCCAGGGTTCCCTCCCTGGCCGGACGGGCAGTGGCGGTAGCGGGAAGCGGCGGCGCGGCCCGGGCGGTGGTGGCGGCGCTGGTCGGTCTGGGTGCGGAGGTTCACATCTTCAACCGCACCCGCAGCCGGGCGGTTGAACTGGCGCGGCACTTCGGCATCCCTGCCGGACGGACCGGTGAGTTGGTCGAGTTGGAGCGGTCCGAGCGGGGCCGCTGGGCGATGGTTGTCCAGACGACCTCTGTTGGCATGCACCCCGGTACGGACCCCCTGGGGGAACTGCAGTTTGCCGGAGGTGAACTGGTGTACGATATCATCTATACCCCCCGGCGGACCGCCCTTCTTGAGCGTGCGGCCCAGGCGGGGTGTCTGGTCATCAACGGCAGCGAGATGCTGCTGCGTCAGGCGGAACTCCAGCGGGATCTCTTCTTCCAGACGCTGTGATGGCTCGTGTCGCAGTCGCAGCGGTCACCAGCGGGTGGGTCACTTCCGCCGTATGAGGGTTCCGCTGAGGCGGCGCACCAGCGATGCCCGGCGGATACGGATACGAATTGCTTTCTCACCGGGCAACTGAGCGGCCCGCAGGAACAGGTCGTCCTTCTCCTGTACCAGCTGCCGCGGCTGTACCAGCAACCGCTCGGGAACTCCCCGGGGGCTGCGGATGATCACTTCCAGGAGCTCCCCCGACGAAATAGCCTGTTCGGTGAGACGGATCTTGCCGAGGTAGTCCAGCCCGCGGGCTTCCACGCCTGCGTGGGGAACGATCTCCCGGCGAAGCTGCTCCGGGAAAAGGATCAACTTGCGGTCGATCCGCAGGGCCAGTTCACGTTCCGCCTCCTCCGGGAGGTTCATCGACTTCAGGTGGCGGTGCAGCTCCTCTTCTCCGGCGCCGGGTTCTTCCGGGGGGAGCTCGCCCTGTTCCGCTTCGTCTCCGCCGCTGTTCCTCTCCGGCGGCACCGGTGAGATCCTGTTCAACACCGGTAACCGCCGCGGGGGGCCGATCAGCAGCGGTTGCTGGTAGCGCCCCAGCAGCTGCCGAAAATCAGGTACCGTGGCATCCACCCGGGGCGGCTCTTCAAGAGCCACGACACCGCCGAGCCCTCGCTGCTGGAGAAGACGCTCCACGTCCTGACGGCTCTGCGGGCGGATCAGGTATACCCCGGGGGCCAGTACTTCCTGACAGTGCCTGAGAAACTCCTGGCTGCTTTCCACCAGCTCCCGGGCCTCTTCGGCCAGGACCAGTACCAGACCGTTGAGCAGACGCACTGCCCCCGACCGGGCCTGCCAGCGCTGCAGCAGGAAGTGCACGTTCTGGGGCAGCTCACCGGCTACCCGCTGCAGATCAGTTATCGCAGCATCCCGGTCCTCCCGGGATAGCCCGGCGAAGCCCTCCTCGGTGAGTTCAAAGGTGGGCATGATATCGAACTGCCGCAACCTGGCCAGTCGGGACGGGACGAGGAGGTCCGCCAGGGGGGTGCCCGGGGGTACGGTGATCGTCATGTTGGCCCCCACCACCATTCGGGATGGTGCTGCACCGTGCTGTAACGCCGCCACGGCCGCCGGGTTTAACTGAAAACGGCCCTCCTGCTGGATCAGGAACTCCGCCAGGGCCAGCCGCCGGGGTACCTCGATATCGATGGGCAGTCTCTCTCCTCCGCTGGCAAGCATCATCAGTCGTACCATCTCTTCGCCGGTCCAGACCCGGTCTGCCGGTAACTGCTCCACAAGGTCCAGGATCAAGGCCGCGAAATCGAAGGCCCGATCCAGCGACGTGGTCAGGGTGCTCCCCCACAAAAGCGCCTGGATCCACCGCTCCGGGAGGTCCGCAAGCTCGTCCCAGCTGTCACGGCGCAGGGTGATGGACGTCTCGTCACGACGTATCAGCTCCAGCGTCTCCATCGCCACCAGGGCAGCACGAAAACGCGTCTCACCCTCGCTGCCCACAAGGAGATCACCGAATCCCTCCTCCAGCTGACGGCGCAAACTCTTTCGCAGCGTTCCGGTGCGGGTGAAGAACTCCGGCTCCTGCCGAATGACCGCCGCCAGGGAGGCGATGAATCGGGAGGAGAACCACGGCAGGACACCCCCTCCGTGTGCATCCAGGGAAGAGAGCTGCTGCCCTGCAACCAGGCGTTCCGGGTGCAACACGTCAGCACCCAGCGTTTCTTCCAGAACGGGATTTATGATGACGCTGTCCCGTCCCCTGGAACCGGGGATGAGAACCAGGCGGTCCCGCAGGTTCATCAGCGCACGGTGGACCTTGAGGGATTCCGGGTCTTCCCCGAGAAAGCGGGTCAGCTCCCCTTCCTGGGGGTTGCCCAGGAGAGCCACCGCCGAGAGCACCCGGCGGTCCCCAGGATCAAGTCGGGAGACGATCCGGGCGCGAGTCTCCTCCCGGTAGAGCATGGCCACCAGAGTCGAAATCAGATCGTGCTTGTTATATGGGGTCTTGACCGGTCCCAGGTAATTTCGGATCAGCGCGAAGAATGATTCATCGTCCAGGTCCAGGAGGGCACGGAAAAAGGGGTCAGCTGCAGCCATTCTCAGAGGTCCTGCCAGTGTTCGATGTGATAGGAGTACCCCTGCTCGGTGAGAAACTTCTGCCGGTTCGCCGCAAAGGTCTCCTCTACCGTCTGATTGGAGATCAGGGTGTAGAAGGTTGAGTTACGGTGCGCCCCCTTCTTGGGTCGGAGAATCCGGCCCAGCCGCTGCGCCTCTTCCTGGCGGGAGCCGAAGCTGCCGGAAACCTGGATCGCCACTGACGCGTCGGGAAGATCAATGGCGAAGTTGGCAACCTTGCTGACCACGATCACCGGTGAACGGCCCTCCCGGAAGTCCCGGTAGATCTCTTCCCTGCGGGCGTTGGGAACCTTGCCGGTAATCAGCGGTGCCTGCAGTCGCTCCGCCAGCGCCTTCAGCTGGTCCAGGTATTGGCCGATCACCATCACCGCTTCCTGGCGGTGATTCTCAACTATTTGAGCCGCCGCTTCGATCTTCTTCTCGTTCTCACTGGCGATGCGAAACTTGCTGCGGGCGTCTGCTATCGCGTAGTTCGTCCGTAGCGATGTGGGCAGGTCCAGGCGGATCTCGAAGCACGCCGCCTCGGCGATCCATCCTTTGCTTTCCAGCTCCTTCCAGGGTACGTCGTAGCGCTTGGGACCCACCAGCGAGAACACATCTGCTTCCCGCCGGTCTTCCCGAACCAGCGTTGCCGTCAACCCCAGCCGGCGGATCGCCTGGATCTCCGCGGTGATGCGGAACACCGGCGCCGGAAGGAGGTGCACTTCGTCGTAAATGATGAGCCCCCAGCGGCGCTGCCGGAAGATATCGAAGTGGGGAAAGGCAGCTTCCCGGTCGGGACGCCATACCAGGACCTGATAGGTGGCGATGGTAACCGGCCGTACCTCCTTGCGGGTTCCGCTGTACTCGCCGATCTGATCCTCCGTGAGATCAGTCTTGTCCAGGAGTTCGTCGATCCACTGGTGTACTGCGGCGATATTGGTGGTCAGGATCAGGGTGCTGGTGTGCAGCAGTTCCATCACCGCCATGCCCACCACCGTCTTGCCGGCACCGCAGGGCAGTACAACCGTCCCGTAGCCGGCGCCGGGGCGACCGCCCCCATGGAACACCGCCGCCGCTTCCTTCTGGTACCCCCTGACCTCGAAGGGGTGACCGCCCCGGGTCTCATTGCGCAGATGAAAGGTGACGGGGTCCCCCTCAGAGAGGGGAGCGGTATCGTCAACGGGGTACCCCAGGTGGATCAGCTGCTGCTTCAGGGTGCCCCGGTGGATCAGCGAGACGGTGTAGCGATCTTCCTGCCCGGTGTGGCCCAGCAGCGCCCCTACGGCGGGGCGGTTTTCAAGTTCCGCCCGAACCTGGCTGTCCGGGACCACCAGCTCGAGGACATACGGATCCTCTGTCGCTTCCAGTCGCAGTCGGCCGTAGCGCCCAGCCAGTTCTTCCAGGCCGGTACGGACGTTTCCCGGCACGGGAAAGCGGCTGAACGATTCCATGTCGGCCAGCATCCGGGCTGCGTCGAGGCCTGCTGAACAGGCGTTCCAGATGGACAGAGGGCTGATCCGGTACACATGAAAGTGCTCCGGGGATTTTTCCAGTTCCGTGAAGGGGCTGATCGCGATCCGGGCCTCATCAGCGTCGGGATCGTGGACGTCAAGAAGAATTGTGTTGTCGCCCTGCACGATCAGCGGTTTTCCCATCTGGAAAGGTGTACACGATCAGGAGGAAAAAATCGAGGTGTGCGTTACAATGCAGGGAAGAGAGGTGCTCCCATGGCTGAAACAGATGCTGTGAAAACATTCGTAATCGATACCAACGTGCTTATCCATCGTCCCGACGCCATTCTCAGCTTCAAGGACAACGTGGTGGTGATTCCCATGTGGGTCCTTGAGGAGCTGGACCGGCTGAAGACGTTCTCGGATGAACGGGGACGCAACGCCCGGCAGGCGATTCGCTTTCTCGACGAAGCGGGGCGGCCGGGAAATCTCTCTCAGGGCGTCAAGATCGAGAATGGGTCCATTCTGCGGGTGGTCTCCACCCAGCCTGATCACATTCCCAACGACTTTCTGCAGGACAAAGCCGACAACAAGATCATCCTGACGGCGTGGCAGATTCAGCAGCAGGGGGGGAAGGTCTTCTTCGTGAGTAAGGATATCAACGCCAGAGTCAAAGCGGCGGCGTTGGGGATCAAGGCGGTGGACTACGAGAAGCAGAAGGTGGATATCACCCGTCTGTACTCCGGGTTCTCCCAGATTTCCACCCGTCCGGAAACGTGGAACGAGCTGGAGCAGGAGGGCTCGGTTCAATGGTCCGAAGAGGCGCTGCCGAACCACTTCTACGTGCTCCGGGACCGGGAACACCCGGACGAGCTGATCGGGCGGTATCGCGAGGAACCCCGGCGGCTGGAGCTGGTGGATCACAAGATCCCCTCGGTTGCCGGGATTCGCCCTCTCAACACGGAGCAGCGAATCGCCCTGGAGCTCCTGCTGGACCCGGCGGTGCAGCTGGTTACCCTGGTAGGCAAGGCCGGCACCGGGAAGACCCTGCTGGCCATCGCCGCGGGACTCAAACAGACCGCCGAGGACAAAGCGTACAAACGGGTACTGGTGAGCCGGCCGGTGATTCCCATGGGCAAAGACATCGGGTATCTGCCCGGGGCCAAGAACGAGAAGCTCTCCCACTGGATGCAGCCCCTCTTCGACAACCTGGAGTACATCATGGGCTCCTACCACCGCCCCAACGTCAAGACTCCGGAACAGCTGATCAGCAGCGGCATCATCGAGCTGGAAGCGTTGAGTTATATCCGCGGACGGTCGCTGCCGGGACAGTTCATTATCATCGACGAAGCGCAGAATCTTTCCCCCCACGAGGTAAAAACGATCGTTTCGCGGGCAGGAATGGACGCCAAAGTGGTGCTGACCGGCGACCCCTACCAGATCGACAGCCCCTACCTGGACGCCAACTCCAACGGTCTTACCTACGTTGTTGAGGCGTTCAAGGGACAGAACGTTTTCGGTCACGTGCTGATGACCCATACCGAGCGCAGTCCTCTGGCAGAACTTGCGGCAGAACTCTTGTGATACCGTGGGTTCGGCTTTATAGTACCGGTAGATGACGATTCACGAAGGCACGCCATGGCAGCCGCCGGAGATCGATGAATACCTCGCCTCCTCCTTCGACCGGATGGAGGAGCAGCAGAACCGTTCGCTCCTGCAGCGTATGGACTACATGATCTCCCGGCTCCGGGAGATGGAAGAGGAGCTGGAAGAGATTCTTGAGACCGCTCCTGCCGGCAGCCGCTAGTTTTTTTACCCCACCTGCTTATCTTCGCACCAGTTTCTGCCGATGGTGATTACGTTACCGGGAGGTACCTGTGAAACGCGTTCTGTTCTACATCGTGGCTCTTACGGCGATTCCCCTGGCCCTTGCTGCCCAGGTTCGATTCGGCGACCTGGATATCAACGGGTCGGATGAGCTACTCTTCTCCGCGACTACAACAGCGCCACAGTACGGCAGTTACCGCACCGCGTTCTTCGCTGACGTGCCCGGCGGGACGGTTCGACAGCTTACGGTCTATCCGGAGCGAGTGCTGTTCCTCGCCGGAACCGGGCAGATCCAGATTCAGAACCGCTACGGACTGTTCCGTACCGCCGCGGCCCCCCTGCCGGGGGAGACAACTGCCGCCACGGTCATTCCCGAGGGGCTCCAGCCGGTGGCGGGTTTTCCGGCGTTCGTTAACCGCGACGACATTCGCACCGGAAAGATCCTCGGGATCACCGCCAGTCCGGACGGACG